>NZ_JBEXHP010000007.1:0-141122 GCF_040607895.1 Micromonospora sp. NPDC005220 | reverse complement strand
TACCCCGCCTCCCACCCACCTGGGACTGACCCCCCACCCTCCCCCACCGCCGCCGCCGGCCGGACCCCCGGTCCGGCCGGCGGCGGCGTTTTCGTACCCGGAACTCCGCGTCGGGACGGGACGGGCACCCCTGTCGTACGGCAGGATGCCTCTCCATGAGCACCCAGTCGACGCCCGGCATCGACGACGCCGGAACCACTGATCACCCGTCCCGCTCCGACGGGTTCGTCCGCGGCATCTCCAGCGTCATCGGCGGGCCGCTGGGAGACCACGCGACGGCGCTGGACCGGCCGGCCGGTCGAGAGCGTCGCTTCTGGACCGCCGCGCGGATCGTGCTGGCGCTGGTGTGCCTCACGCTCGCGCTGCACTGGGTGCAGAAATCGCCCTGCCAGAACGGCGCTTGGCAGAACAACGTCCAGTACACCCGGTTCTGCTACACCGATGTCCTTGCCCTCTACTACGCCGAAGGGCTGAACGAGGGCAAGGTGCCCTACCGCGACCACCCGGTCGAGTACCCGGTGCTGACCGGCTACTTCATGGGGGCGCTGGGTCTGCCGGTGCACGCCATCGGTGACGGCGACCCGAGCATCAACCAGGGCCAGTGGTTCTACAACCTCAACGCGCTGGTGCTGGGCGCGCTCGCGGTGGCCACGGTCGGGGTGATCCTGGCGTTGCGCCGCCGACGACCCTGGGACGCGGCGCTGTTCGCACTCGCGCCGGCGCTGGTGCTCACCGCCACCGTCAACTGGGACCTGCTCGCCATCGGGCTGGCCGCCTTCGGTCTGCTGGCCTGGGCCCGAAAACGACCGGCGGTGGCCGGCGTACTGCTCGGGTTGGCCGGCGCGGCGAAGCTCTGGCCGCTGTTCCTGCTCGGGCCGATCCTCATCCTGGCGTTGCGGGCCGAGCGGGTTCGTGCCGCGCTCATCGCCATCGGTTCGGCGATCGCGGCAGTGGTGCTGGTGAACCTGCCGGCTGCCCGGGCGTACCCGGAGAACTGGGACCGATTCTTCGAGCTGAACACCACCCGGCCGATCGACTGGGGCACGCTCTGGTACATCGGGCGTTACCTGGACGGCAAGGTCGGCAACGACCCCGCCAAGCTCGGCCCGTTCGAGTGGCTCAACGCCAACATCCCGACCCTCAACACCGTCTCGTACGCGCTGTTCGGGCTGGCCTGCCTCGGCGTGGCCGTGCTGGCGCTGCGGGCGCCGCGCCGACCGCGGCTGGCTCAGCTCGGCTTCCTGGTGGTCGCCGCGTTCCTCATCTTCAGCAAGGTCTGGTCGCAGCAGTTCGTCCTCTGGTTGCTCCCGCTGGTGGTACTGGCCCGGCCCAGGTGGGGAGCGTTCCTGGCCTGGCAGATCGCCGAGGTCTGCTACTTCGTCGCCTTCTACGGGGAACTGCTCGGCGCGGCAACCAGCCGTCCGGTCTTCCCGGAGGGGGTGTTCGTGCTCGCCTCGACGCTGCGGCTGGCCACTGTGGTGGTGCTCTGCGTATTCGTCGTCAAGGAGATCCTGCACCCCGAGCAGGACGCGGTTCGGGCCACCTATCCCGACGACCCGGACGGCGGCGTCCTCGACGGCGCGCCAGACGCCCCCTGGATAGACCGCTGGCGCCGCCCCACGACGAACAGCGAACAAGCACCCGTACCGGTGCCCACGACCTGACCCTAAGGCCGACCGCGGCCGGCACCACGTCAGGGTTTTCGGGGGAGCCCGACCGGCGCAGGGATCAAGCCTGACCGCCCGGAGCCGGGCGGGCTCCCCCGAAAACCCGCCCTAAGAGTTCACAGGCGGTAGACGACGGCGTCCCCGACCTCCTGCCGGCTGATGCCGAGCGACTCGACCGGCGCGTCGATGGAGATCTCCCACGGCGTGCCGGCCACCTGACCACGTAGCAGCACCACCGTGCGGACGCCGAGGGTGCGCAGGTAGTCGACGCTGGTCTGGTCGGGGAACGACTGGGTCACCCGACGGACGTCGTCGAGCTGACGTGGCGTGAAGCCGCTACCGCCGTTGACCACGTCGGGGAACCCGCTGGTCGACCAGAGCATCACGTGCTGGTCCAGGCTCTGGTTGCTGGGCAGCACCAGCAGCGGCCCCTCCGCCGAACGCATCGCCGCCGGTTGGGTCGGCACCACCGGATGCGGGGTGGTGTTCAGGCCCTCGACGGTGACCAGCAGCAGCGGCAACAGGGTGGCCATCCGCAGCCACGGCCCCGGCCACGACGGAATCCGGTGCGCGGTCAACTCGCGCACCCGGTCGGTGAGCGCGGTGACCGCGCCCGCCGCGAGCAGGGCGAGCAACAACGTGGTCCAGAGCATCAACCGCCCGGGGGTACGCAGCCCGCTCCAGCCCGGCAGGTGCTCGAAGAGCGGCACGTAGGTGAAGGTGCCGTCGAAAAAGCGAGTGCCCATCGCGAAGGCCATCGTCACCAGCACCCCGGCGAGCAGCAGCAGTCGGTGCCGCAGCCGCCAGACCGAGAAGAACAGCCCGCCCGCGGCGAGCGCGTAGAGCACGAAGCCCGGCAGCAGGGTCATCTCCGGGTGCCAGGGCAATGCTGCCCGGGCACCCTCGTGGAGCCCACCCCAGATCCGCGACTCGGCCGGCGCCGTCACGAAGCCTGACGCCGGCGGCGAGAAGAGGCTGATGTCGGCGATGGTGCGCTCGGCGTACGGGTGCAGCTCGGTCACCTTGAAGAACGGGAACGCCATCAGCAGACCAACACCGGCGAACAACACCCCGCCGAGCACGTCGGCGGCGAACAACCGGCGACCGAACGGAACGGCCTGCCCGGTGCGCAGCCGCCGCGCGAAGAAGAGGACCGCAGCGACCAGCACCGCGCCGGCCAGGAAGTACGCGAACGGCAGCCCGATGCCGAAACCGAGGCTGAGCTGCCAGGCCGCAACCAGCCAACCGGCGTAGACCCAACCGTCATGCCGGCGCTCCGGCCGGTAGCCGTGTCGCAGCGACCAGCCGTGCCCGCGCGCCAACATCGCCAGCGCCAGCGGAATGCCCCCGTTGGAGAGCACGTGCAGGTGTCCGGCCTGGGCCAGCAGCCACGGCGCGTAGGTGTAGCTCACGCCAGCAACGGCCGCACCGATCCGGCCGGCCCCGAGCTGTCGGGCCAACGCGTACGCCCCGAGCGTGGCGAGCGCGTGCGCCAACACGAACATGATGTTGTAACGCAGCACGGCGTCCTCGGGGCCGCTGCCGAGCATCCCGGCCGGGGCGTACCCGAGCAGCGTGTCGGAGAACGCGAAGCTCCACAGCTCGGGGAAGAACGTGTTGGACTGCCACAGCCGCGCCGGGTCGGCCAGCAGGATGTGCCCGGACCAGGCCATCTGCCAAGCTTGCAGGCTCGGATCCCAGTAATCCTGCGGCAGGGTGTAGCGCGGATAGCGCAGCGTCGGCCAGGTCATCAACACGGCCAGCGCCAACGCGCCGAGGGCGGCCAGGGTCCACTCGTGGATCAGGAACCGACCGACGGCTCGGCCGGCTCGACTGACGATTGAGGGCTTCGGTTCTGGGGCGGAGGCGAACGCCTCCCACCGTTCCGGGGTGACGGGCTTCGCCTCGCCGTCGGCCTTGTCCGTACCGTCGGCGCCGTCCTCCTGCCTGCCCTTGGCCGGGTCGCTGCCCTTGGCCGATGTGCTGCTCTTGGATGCGTCGCTGTCCCTGGCTGGTGTGCTCTCCTTGATCGGGCCGCTGCCCCTGGTCGTGCTGTCACCCTCGGCGGCGTGCTGCTTGGCTGTCGTGTCCTGGTTGGCTGCGGTGGCCTGCTTGTCGCCTGGCCGGGCCGGGTCCTTCGCGGGGCCACTCGTCGCGGGGTCGGCCGCGGGGTCGCCGTCCGGGGCGGCTCCGGTCGCTCCACCGTCGCCGGGTGGCGAGTGGTTCGCAGTGGTCTCGGCGGGGGCCTTCTCAGAGGTGCGAGCCGGCTGGGTGGGCGTACCCGTGGTGGCGGGTCGGCTCTCGGCGTCCGCGCCGGTGGGAGTGGGCCGGGCGCTGCCGGTCCCGGGCTGTCCGCTCGTCATGCCGCCGGGCTCTCCGCTCCGAGCTGCTCGCGCAGGAAGTCGATATCGGCAGCCTGGCCGGTCACCCCGCCCGGTGTTTCGACGACCACCGGCGCGCCCGCCGCCCGGATCACCGCCACCACCAGCTCGGGGTCGATCGTCCCGCCGCCCAGGTTGTCGTGCCGGTCCTGGCCGGAGTTGAACGCGCCCTTGGAGTTGTTGGCGTGCACCAGGTCGATCCGCCCGGTGATCGCCTTGACCCGGTCGACCAGGCCGAGCAACTCCTCGCCACCCGCGTACGCGTGGCAGGTGTCCAGGCAGAAGCCGACCTCGTGGTCACCGATGGCGTCCCAGAGCCGGGCGAGCGCGTCCAGCCGCCGGGCGCAGGCGTTGTCACCGCCGGCGGTGTTCTCGATCAGGACCGGTACGCCGAAGCCGCCGGAGTCCGCCGCGTACGCGAAGGTCTTGCGCCAGTTGTCGAAGCCGACGGCCAGGTCGTCGCCCGCGTTGACGTGCCCACCGTGCACGATCAGACCCTTGGCGCCGATGGCGGCGGCCGCGTTGGCGTGCCCGAGCAGCAGCTTCCGGCTCGGGATCCGGATGCGGTTGTTGAGAGTGGCCACGTTGATGACGTACGGCGCGTGCACGTAGAGGTCGACCTCGGCAGCGCGCAGCCGGTCGGCATCTTCGCGAGGCTTGGGCGCCTTCCAACCCTGGGGGTCGGAGAGGAAGAACTGCACGGTGTCGGCGGACCGGGCGGCCGCCTCCGCCAGCGGGTCGGTCGAATCGACGTGGGCTCCGATACGCATGCGAGCGAGCCTACGTCGCGACCCCGACGGTCGGGGCGACGGTCGGGGCGGTGTCGCGTCACCGGACGGACCGACGATCGTTGATGGGTTTGAACCGGCGAACAGCATCCCGGTGCCGCCAGCGGCGCGAGCGTCGCACCCGGCGACCGGCGGTCGACGGCCGACAGCGAGGTCACCCCCGCCGTACGGCCCGGCGCAGCGGGGGGCGACCCGATCGCACACCGAGTACCGAGCAATGGCGAATCTCGGAAATTTGTGCTTTTTCCCCCGACAAGGTACGAGTGCTGTTGTATCGTCAGATAACAACACGATAAAGCTCCGCGGGGCGTCTTCGGTCCAACCTCATCGGTGTGGTCGTTCCTCCCCAGGTCCCACCCAAGGAATGCGGACCGGACGCCCCGCGGCCTCGTAGGCGGGGGTCCACCATCGGCCGGTTGACGGTCGGACGGTGGACCCCCGTCGGCACGTCCGGATGCGGACCCGACCGCCCCGGGCATGATCGTCAGGACCGGGTATCCTGGTCAGGTTGTCCGCGTCCGACCGGGTTCCCTCGGCACGTGCGGACGGCGACACAAGACCTCCTGCCACGGAAGGACCGTGGCCGCTTAGCCCACAGGAGGTGAGCACGTCTTGCGTCATTACGAGATCATGGTGATCCTCGACCCCAGCCTCGAGGAACGCACCGTCGCCCCGTCGCTCGACACGTACCTGAACGTGATTCGGACCGCGGGTGGCTCGGTTGAGAAGACCGACGTGTGGGGCCGCCGGCGCCTCGCGTACGAGATCAACAAAAAGGCAGAGGGCATCTACGCCGTCGTCGACCTGCAGGCCACGCCTGCTGCGGTCGCCGAGCTGGACCGTCAGCTGCGACTCAACGAGTCCGTGCTGCGCACCAAGGTCCTCCGACCGGAAATGCGCTAAGCCTTCCAACCCCCGGTTCGTCCGGATCAGCCTCCGCGACTCTGTCGTACTGCTCTGCGAGCCTGTACGACGAGACGCTGAGTGCGCGAGGAGATGGTCATGGCAGGAGACACCACCATCACGGTCATCGGCAATCTGACCGATGACCCCGAGTTGCGGTTCACCCCCTCCGGGGCTGCGGTCGCCAAGTTCCGAGTCGCTTCGACGCCCCGCTTCATGGACAAGGCGTCGAACGAATGGAAGGACGGCGAGCCGCTGTTCCTCGCTTGCACCGTCTGGCGTCAGGCCGCCGAGCACGTCGCCGAGTCGCTGCAGCGTGGCGCTCGGGTGATCGTGTCAGGCCGGCTGCGTCAGCGGTCGTACGAGACCCGCGAGGGCGAGAAGCGCACCGTCATCGAGCTTGAGGTCGACGAGATCGGCCCGTCGCTGCGCTACGCCACGGCAAAGGTGCAGAAGATGTCCCGCTCCGGCGGCGGTGGCGGCGGCTTCGGTGGCGGTGGTGGTGGCAACCAGGGTGGCGGCGGAGGCAACTTCGACGACCCCTGGGCTTCGGCCGCTCCATCTCCCGCGCGTGCCGGTTCGGGCGCCAATTTTGACGAGGAGCCACCGTTCTAATGGCGCCGAGCGCCCGCGATCGCAAACCAGGAGCACGTGCAATGGCCAAGGCTGCGGCACTTCGCAAGCCGAAGAAGAAGGTGAACCCGCTCGACAAGGACGGGATCACCTATATCGATTACAAGGACACCGCGCTGCTGCGCAAGTTCATCTCCGACCGCGGCAAGATCCGCGCTCGTCGGGTGACCGGCGTTACCTCGCAGCAGCAGCGGCAGATCGCCCGCGCGGTCAAGAACGCCCGTGAGATGGCGCTCCTGCCGTACACGGCCACCACCCGCTGAGAGGAGGCACCGATATGAAGATCATCCTGACTCAGGAAGTGTCCGGCCTCGGTGCCCCGGGCGACATCGTCGAGGTCAAGAACGGCTACGGCCGTAACTACCTGCTGCCGCAGGGCTTCGCGATCGCCTGGACCAAGGGCGCGGAAAAGCAGGTCACGGTCATCAAGCGGGCGCGCTCGGCCCGCGAGATCCGCGACCTCGACCACGCCAACGAGGTCAAGGCTCAGCTCGAGGGTCTCAAGGTCAACCTGAAGGTCCGCGCCGGCGACGGCGGACGGCTCTTCGGCTCGGTCACCCCGGCCGAGATCGTCGACGCCGTCAAGGCGGCCGGCGGCCCGGTCCTCGACCGGCGTCGGCTGGAGGTGCCCGGTCACATCAAGTCGACCGGCACCTACCAGGTGAAGGTCAAGCTGCACCCTGAGGTGACCGCGTCGTTCAACCTGAACGTCGTTCAGGGCTGACGTCCGCAACACCACCACGAGGGCCCGCACCGAGCGATCGGTGCGGGCCCTCGTGCGTACGTCGCCCGACCCGGCGCTGCCTGAGCTGCGGTGACCACCCGCCCGGTGTGCCGCGACCTGCCGCCCGCCCGCCCACCCGGCATGCGGCGGGCCTGACGTCCGCTCAGTGCGGGCCTGACCCGCCACCCGCCCGGTCGGGCACGCGCCCGCCGACGCGTCACCCGATGGGCTGGCCCGTCACCGCGCTGATCAGCACCGTGGAGAGGCCGCCACCGACCACCGCGGCGGCAACCGCGATCGTCGCCGAGCGCCACGTCGTACCCACCCGGCGGAGCAGCGCCGCCACCACCAGACTGCTCGCCAGCGCCAACCCGAAGCGCGGCGAACCGGCGAGGAGTGACCCCAACGCGCGGGACCGGGCCGAGTCGCACCCGCCCCCACTGATATCGGTCACACAACCAGCCGGTGCCTGGCTGTCCAACGTCAAGAGCCAGACGAAGATCAGCATCGCCGGCACCAGGTAACAGGCGGCCGTGTACAGCAGAGGCCGGACGGACCCACCCGGGTCCGGGTCCAACAGGTCGTCCTCCAGTCGCCGCGCCCAGGCACCCGTGGCCGCCGACTCGACCCGCCGACGTACCGACGCCGTTCCTACCGCGGGCCGGCCCGCCCGACGCCGGGGCGCACCCGGCGCACCCGCACCCGGCGCACCCGCACCCGGCGCACCCGCACCCGGCGCACCCGCACGTGGCGCAGGCGCGCTGCGCGGTCGTGGAGCGGTGTATCCCACCACCGGGGACCGAGGCGCCGACGTCGTCGGATCCATCCACCGCGGGTCGTCATCGGCCAGCCGAGTGCCGGACCAGAAGCCGTCTTCCCGGCTCGGCCACCCCTCGGCCGCCACTGACCGATCGGAGCGCGGCGCCAGCGTACGGTCCCACTGTTCGTCCTCGATCGCGGACCGCTCCCACTGGCCGGTGCGGTCCGACCGCTCCCAGCCACCGACGCTCTCCGCCGCCGACCACTGCCCGCTCAGGTCCCCGCCGTCACCGCCGTCCGCGCCGGTCACCGGCGGCCACGCCTGCACGCCCGAGGCGTCCCACGGGTCTACCGCTGGCGGGTACGACGGCTCGGGCTCAGCCACCCGGTCCGCTCCACGGACCCACGGGTCGGCCGCCGGACGGGTCCAGGACTCCTCCGCCGCACGACGGCTGCGCCGACTGCGACGGCTCGGCTCCTGGTCCGGTGCCTGCTCGGCCGGGGCGGCCTCCAGATCCCCGCCCGACCAGATCACCTGCGGACGGCCCACGGGCGCGCGGCGGGGACGCCGGTCCGAGACAGCGCCAGAGACCGGCTCGTCCTCCCCGGCATCGGCCCGGCGGCGGCCGGCGTACCCCTGATCCTGCGGCCGGTCGAGCGTCCACTCCCGGGTGTGGTCCGAGTCGGGCGCCGGACCGATCGCTGCCTGCTCCCGGCGACGTGTCTCGCTGCCCCACCTCTGACCACTCGACGGCTCGGCGGACCGCCGGCCCGCGCCGGACGTCGGCCGCTCAGGTCCGTCCTCGTCCTCGTCCGGTGCCGCGTGCCGACCGCCGCCGTCCGCGTGCCGGACCCCTGACTCCAACGCCCACCGGGGCAGGTAGGCGTCGACAGGCTCGTCCTGGCCGCGGTCCAGTGCACGACGTCGACTGGAGGTGCGGTAGCGCCCGTCCTCGTCGTACGGATCGACCGGAACAGACGCCGCGCGCTCACCCCACGAGGCGGTTGGCTGGCGCTCGCGCGGGCTGCCATCGCCGCGTCCCCAGTCCCGGTAACTCACGGCCGGAGTGTGACCCTTCTGAACCGAAAGCGGAATCCGCTGTCCAGGTGTAGCCGTTCGCTGGAGATAGTACGGGACGATCCTGTCACAGGCCCGACCGAAATATTCTCCTCCACAGGCTGGGGAGCATGTTTCCGCAGGTCAACGAGTTATGGCCGAGAATTCCCCAATGGTTTTCCACAGGCTGTGCACACGCTGCGCACATGCTGGCCACCGGGATCCACAGGTTGTCCCGAGGCTCGTCCACCGGCCTTGTTGAGTCTCTGACCTCGGGGTCCGTATGGTTGGCCCTCGACCGCCGGCGATGGCCCCCGATCGACCGGCCCGGTCGGACGGAAGTGTCGTACCCCAGCGGTAGAGCTGGGAGTGGATCCGGCGCAGTGGAGGGGGGACCCGTGTCGGTCACCGACGACATGCGGGCAGAGCCACGCTCCGGCGGAGGCCAGCCACCTGCGCCGCGGGATGGGCAGTTCGACAAGACCCCGCCCCAGGACGTCGCCGCCGAGCAGTGCGTCCTCGGCGGCATGCTGCTCTCCAAGGACGCCATCGCCGACGTCGTCGAGATCCTCAAGACCAACGACTTCTACCGGCCGGTGCACGCCACCATCTTCGACATCATCCTCGACATCTACGGTCGCGGTGAGCCGGCCGACTCGATCACGGTCGCGGCGGCGCTCGCCGACTCCGGTGATCTGGTCCGCATCGGTGGCGCGCCGTACCTGCACACTCTCATCGCCAGCGTGCCCACCGCCGCGAACGCGGCGTACTACGCGCGCATCGTCAGCGAGCGGGCGGTGCTGCGCCGGCTGGTCGAGGCTGGCACCAAGATCGTGCAGCTGGGGTACGGCACCGCCAGCGGCGGCAGCCGCGACGTGGACGACGTGGTCGACCTCGCCCAGCAGGCCGTCTACGACGTCACCGAACGGCGGGTCAGCGAGGACTTCGCGGTCCTGGCCGACATGTTGCAGCCGACGCTGGACGAGATCGAGGCGGTGGGCGCGCAGGGCGGCATGATGACCGGCGTGCCGACCGGCTTCAGCGACCTGGACCGACTGCTCAACGGTCTGCACGCCGGGCAACTCATTATCGTGGCGGGCAGGCCTGGTTTGGGCAAGGCGCTCGCGCTTGATACGCCACTGCCGACGCCGGACGGCTGGACAACCATGGGTGACGTCCAGGTCGGAGATCGACTCCTCGGTGCCGACGGCCATCCCACCAAGGTCACTCACGCCTTCGAGGTGCGTCACGACCGTCCCTGCTACGAGGTTGAGTTCTCCGACGGGTCCGTCATCGTGGCGGATGCCGAACATTTGTGGAAGACCACCACCCGCGCCAGCCGCAGAGCTGGCGACGTCAGGCGCCGCAACTACTGGCCCCCGGAGACCGTCGAACGGCTGCGCACTGCCGCAACGACCGCCTCGGCCACGGATACGATCACCATCCGAGAGTTGGCCGGCACCGTTGGCGACGAGCTGGTGCACACCGCGCATCGGGTTGCTCGGGAGATGCCGCAGGCAGGCCCCTATGTGATGCGCGGCAGGCCGGGGGCACGTCCCGGACGTGTGTATCCCGCCGACGTGCTTCTTCGAGGGCTGCTCAATCGTGTCGAACGCTGGACCGCCGGCCTCGCTGAGGGTGCGCCGTCGGACGTTGTCACGACCGAGCACATTCGGGCGACATTACGGACCGAGACGGCAGACCGACGCCTCAATCACGCAGTCACGAATGCGTCACCTCTTCAGCTTCCGGATCGCGTCCTCCCCATCCCGCCGTACACCCTTGGGGCCTGGTTGGGTGACGGCAGTAGCGCCGACAGTCGGATCACGACCGTCGACCCGGGCATCCTCCGGCGTATCGAAGAGGATGGCTTCGAGGTGACACAGTCAAGTAGTGCCTCGACCCTCTACACGATCCGGCCTAGGAGTTGTCCGGTCTGCGGCAGGAGCCGGAATGGCTGCGTGGTCTGTGGGAACCGACCTTCATCTCTCGTGCACAGCCTCCGAGAGTCAGGGGTGCTGAACGACAAGCACGTACCCGATGCCTACCTGCGCGCGTCCGAGGGGCAGCGCCGAGCCCTGCTCGCGGGGTTGCTCGACACGGACGGGACTGTGACCGTCACAGGGAATGCTCAGTTCACCACCACCTCTGAGCGATTGGCTGAGGGTGTTTACGAACTGATTGTCAGCCTGGGGTACCGCTGTTCGATCAGCCGCAAGGCGGTTGACGGGCGCAAGCCGGAGACGTCGATCTCGTACAACCTGAACTTCACGACCAGGGATCAGATCTTCGGGCTGGCTCGAAAGCAGGACCTGTACGCGTCGCGGCGGCGGGGTGGAGGCACGGCTCGAACCAACGCTCGCTTCATTGTGGACGTCCGGCCAGTTCCGAGCGTTCCGGTGCGATGCGTGACCGTTGACAACGATGATCACCTGTATCTCGCGGGCCGAGCCATGATTCCGACACACAACAGCACAGCAAGCATGGACTTCGCTCGGAACGCTGCGATTCGGGCGAACCAGGCTGCGGCCATCTTCTCGCTGGAAATGAGCAAGGTCGAGATCGTCATGCGGCTGCTCTCCGCCGAGGCGCGGGTGCCGCTGCACGTGCTGCGCAGCGGTCAGCTCTCCGACGACGACTGGACCAAGCTGGCCCGGTGCATGGGCGAGATCAGCGAGGCGCCGCTGTTCGTCGACGACACGCCGAGCATGAACCTGATGGAGATCCGGGCCAAGGCTCGGCGGCTCAAGCAGCGGCACGACCTCAAGATGATCGTGGTCGACTATCTCCAGCTGATGACCTCACCGAAGCGCACCGAGAGCCGCCAGCAGGAGGTCGCCGACCTGTCCCGTGGCTTGAAGCTGTTGGCCAAGGAGGTCGAGTGCCCGGTCATCGCCGTCAGTCAGCTGAACCGTGGTCCCGAGCAGCGCACCGACAAGCGACCCCAGCTGTCCGACTTGCGGGAGTCCGGCTGCCTCACGGCGGAGACCCGAGTGGTTCGAGCGGATGACAATACCGAGATTACGCTCGGTGAGCTGTTGTCCAGCGGCGCAAAGGACATCCCGGTCTGGGCGTTGGACGAGAGCCTTCGCTATACGCCTCGCACCATGACCCACGTCTTCCCGAGCGGCACCCGTGAGGTGTTCCGGCTGACCCTCGCGTCGGGCAAGCAGATCGACGCAACAGCGAACCATCCCTTCCTCGCGTTCACCGGGTGGGTGCCGCTCGGTGAGCTATCGCCCGGAGACCGCATCGCCACGCCACGTCACCTACCACCGCCAATGGCCACCCGCCCATGGGCCGATGCGGAGGTCGTCATGTTGGCACACCTGTTGGGCGACGGTTCCTTCGTTAGGCGCCAACCAATTCGATACGCAAGCTGCGACGAGCAGAACCTGCAGGCCGTGGCGGAAGCCGCGAAGCACTTTGGGATCACCGCCGTGCGCGACGACTATGCGGCCGCGAGGGTGACGACCCTCCGGCTGCCTGCGCCCTATCGGTTGGCGCGCGGTCGGCGCAATCCCATCGCGGCTTGGCTGGACGAGTTGGGTCTCTTCGGTCTGAGGTCACACGAGAAGTTTCTCCCCTCTGCAGTCTTCAGCCTGCCCAAGGAACAGATCACCAGCTTCCTGCGGCACCTCTGGGCCACGGACGGTTCTGTGACCGTCAACGGCACGGGCCACGGAGGGCGCGTGTATTTCGCTTCCACGAGCCGACGAATGCTCGAGGACATCTCTCGACTGCTCCTCAGGTACGGCATTACAGCCCGGCTGCGGGTCGTACCAGTCGTGGGACATCGCCCTCAGTACACGCTCGATATCTCCGGTCGCGACGACCAGTTGAGGTTCCTGCGCGAGATTGGCGTCTACGGGCAGCGCTCGGAGGGCTGCGCTGCGCTGCTCGCTGCTCTGGAGTCGACGGAGAGCAACACCAACGTTGACACCGTGCCGCGCGAGGTGTGGACCAGGGTGAAGGAAATCCTGGTCGAGCAGGGCATGACCCACCGTGAGTTCGCGAAGGCCATCGGCACCCAATTCTGTGGCAGCACCCTCTGGAAGCATGCGCCCAGCCGCTCCCGGCTGGCGGCGATCGCCAACGTCCTCGACGCGGCCGACCTCGACTTGCACGCGACCAACGACATCTTCTGGGACTCGATCGTGTCCATCGAGTCGCTCGGTGGGCAAGAAGTGTTCGACGCGACTGTGCTCGGGAAGCACAATTTCATTGCCAACGGCATCGCCACCCACAACTCGATCGAGCAAGATGCCGACGTTGTCATCCTGCTGCACCGCGACGACTACTACGACAAGGAGTCGCCGCGGGCCGGGGAGGCGGATTTCATAATTGCTAAGCATCGAAATGGACCCACCGACACTGTGACCGTCGCGGCGCAGCTACACCTGTCCCGCTTCGTCGACATGGCCATCGGCTGACCGGCGCGGCGCTCCGTCGTCGGTCAGCCAAGCAGTGGGAACCAGCCCGCCGATTCACCCAGCTCCAGCCGGTCCCGGTCGGTCAGCGGGACGCGCCCGGTGGCCTTCAGCAGGTAGTCGTGGTCGTTCCACGCGGTGGGTCGAACGGTGTCGTCGCTGAGCAGACCATCCATGGTCGCCACCGCGACGCGTACCGCCAGGGGGCCGGGTGGCGGCGGGTCGGGCAGTTCCAGCGTCAGGTCCAGGTGATGGACGACGGCCTCGGTGGTCAGGGTGGTGAGGAAATCCGGTACGCGCAGCACGTGTCCCTGCGTGGTCACGTACCCCTCGGGGTCGGCTGACGCGGCGGCGCGGACCGCCGCCGGGGCGGTGTCCCGCCAGAGCTCGACGATCCCGGTCGGACGGTCGAAGGCGGCAGCCGATCGGCGGACCCACCAGGCGTGCCGGGCGGCGTCGTCGTCGCTGCCGGGAAAGTCACGCCAGTAACTCACGTCGTCGACGTCGGCGGGGCCGTCGACCGGGCTGGCCAGGGTGACAAGCGCCCGCTGGGCGTCGCCGAGCACGTGCAGGAGCAGGTCGGCGATGAGCCAGCCCCGGCAGCGGGTGGCTCGTTGCAGGCCGGCGTCGTCCAGGCGACCGACCACCGCGGTGATCCCGTGGTACGCCTGGGCCAGCGCCTCGTCCGGTCGGATCGCGGTCATGCGATTCAGCCTCGCACGAAGCATGGTGCCCACCAACGATCAATGGCCCGGGTGGTGTGCCCGGGCCGACGCGTGGATCGACCCGGGCGGAAGGTCGGCCTCGGATCAGCCGAACATCTCGTCGAGGAAGCCCTTGCGCTTCTTCTGCCGGTAGTGGCCGTGGTAGCCGTGGTGCTGCTGCTGGTGGCCGTAGGCCGGCTGCGGCGGGTAGCCGTGGGCGGGCGGGGGCGGCGGCGGAACAGCGCCGTAACCGGGCTGGTGCGGCGGGGGCGGCGGGGGCGGCGGGGGCGGGTAGCCGGCCGGCTGCTGCGCGGGCTGTCCTGGCGCGCCGCCGGTCTGTTGGCGGCTCCAGTTGGCCTCCGCCTCGAACAGCTTCTCCAGCTCGCCGCGGTCCAGGAAGATGCCTCGGCACTCCCCGCACTGGTCGATGACGACGCCGCTGCGCTCGTACTGGCGCATTTCTCCGTGACACTTGGGACAGGTGAGGCTCATCTCCCGACGGTACCCGGTGGACCTAGGCAGTTGCTGTGAGCGCCTCGGTGACTTCTTCGTCGGACACTTCGTGGAAGTCGTCGTAGTAGACGCTCACCGCGCCGAAGTCGGGTGGGCGCCGGGCGCAGATGACCTGGTCGGCTTCGGCAGTGAGCAGTTCGTACGCCTCCTGCGCGCCGACCGGGACCGCGACCGCGACCCGGTGTGCCCCGAGTTGGCGGGCGACCTCGACGGCGGCGCGGGCGGTTGCGCCGGTGGCGAGGCCGTCGTCGACGATGACCGCGGTCCGTCCGGTCAGGTCCAACTGTGCGCGATCGCCCCGGTAGAGCCGTTCCCGGCGTTCCAACTCGGCCTGCTCCCGTCGGCTGACCTCGGCGATGTCGTCGCTGCTGAGTCGACTGGCCACCGCGTCGTTGAGCACCTGGACGCCGCCGGGCCCGAGTGCGCCGAAGGCGACCTCCGGGGCCCACGGCATGCCGAGCTTGCGGACGACCAGCACGTCCAGTGGCGCGCCGAGCCGTTCGGCGACGACCCGGGCGACTGGCACGCCGCCACGGACGAGGCCGAGGACGACAACGTCCGGTTCGCCGATGAGTGCGCTGAGCCGTTCGGCGAGCACCCGGCCCGCATCGGCCCGGTCGCGGTACGTGGTCATGCCTTCAGGTCTACGCCCTGACTCCCGGTTTCGTTCGGGAGTTACGCCGAAGTGGTCCGACCGGACAGCTCGTCGGGTACCGGGGCGGCCGGTGTGTCGAGCGGGCGGTGCAGTGCGGGTGCCCAGGTCAGCAGGGCCAGCGGGTACAGCAGGTAGCCGAAGCGGGTGGTGGGCATCAGGGCGATGGCGGCGAGTAGCCCGTACCCGCAGATGAGCGCGGCGGCGACGGCGGTGCGGGGCGGGCGGCGGGCGAGCCGGACGGCGATGGCCACCCCGGCGGCGACCAGCAGCCCGGCGGCGATCAGCCGGCCGGCGGGTAGCCCGCTGGCGATCAGGTAGCCGGGGAACGGGGACTGCGCGGGGCTGGTGACCAGTCCGTGGCCGAGCGGGAAGCGCAGCACGTTCTCGGTGAGGGCGTCGCGGTCCACCAGCAGCGCCGGCAGCAGTGCGGCGACGGGCAGGCCGATGGCGCCGACGGCGACGCGGGTGCCGGCGCGTCGGGTCAGGCCCCAGACGATCAGGACCAGGGCGACCGGCCAGGCGAACAGCTTCAGCGCGCCGGCGAGCCCGACCGCGACGCCGGCCCGGCCGGGTCGGTCGGCGGCGGCGAACGCGAGGGCCAGCAGGCAGAGCGCGAGTACGGGTAGGTCGTCGCCGCCGGTGGCGAGGGTGAGGGCGCAGATCGGGAGTACGGTGGCGGCCTGCACGCCGCGCAGCAGGGCGGCGTCCCGCCGGTGGGTGCCAGTGGCGGTGGCCGGTGTGCCGCGGAGGGCGGCCACGGCCAGGGCGAGCGCCAGCGCGGTGCCCACCGCGAACCAGACCCGGGAGTCGGTCCACCAGGTGTCGAGCAGTGCTCTGGGCAGGCCGAACATCGCCATGCCGGGCTGGTACGGGGTGTAGCCCATCAGTTGCTCGCCGGGTGGCAGGGCGGCGATGGCGTCGGGTCCGAGGTAGGGCGTGCCGTGCTCCAGGAGGCGGCTGCCGGCCTGCTCCACGACCAGCACCTCCTCCTGGGCCCGGTCGGTGCGCCCGCCGGCCCGGTCGATGCTCTGCCAGGCCAGCGGCAGCAGTGTGGTGGCCGCCCAGGCGAGGCCGGTGACCGCCCAGCGGGCCGGCAGGCCGGTCAGTCGGGAGGTGGGAGAGCGTCGACGCACCAGCAGTTGGGCGATCACCGTGAGCGTGGCGAGCAGGTAGCCGACGGCGGCGACCGCGCCCCAGGCGCGGTGCGGCAGCAGCGTCGACGTGACCGCGGTGATCGCGGCGAAGGTGGCCGAGACGGCGTAGAGGCACAGGTCGAGGGCGAGTCCGTCGGCGGCGTTGTCGAGCGTCCGCCAGTGCCGGTGACGGCGGCGGGCGGTCGGGTCGTCGACGATCACGGGCGACAGTCTGGCAGACCGGGCTGGCTGTGCAGCGGGCCGATGCCCGCTCAGGCGGGCAGGTGTGGCAGGCGGTCGGGCCTGGAGCGGCCGGCCTGGCGGCGGTTCTGGCTCAACCGGATCACCGCCCCGGCGTCGTGCAGCGGCGCGGCGAGGGTGCCTGGTCGGCCGCCCGAGCCGCGCTGCATCGCCGCGAGCAGGGTGCCGGATGGCATCGGCCGGGCGAACAGGTGCCCCTGGCCGGCGACGCAGCCCAACTCCCAGAGGGCCCGCCGCTGCGGCTCGCTCTCCACCCCCTCGGCCACCACGTCCAGGTCGAGGCTGCGGCCCAGGTCGAGGGTGGAACGGATGACGGCGGCGGCCTCCGCCGAACTCTCCATCGTCGTCACGAAGCTCCGGTCGATCTTCAGCTCGTGTACCGGGATTCGGGAGAGCAGTGAGAGAGAGGAGTAACCGGTGCCGAAGTCGTCCAACGCCAACCGGACGCCCTCGTCGCGTAGTCGGCTGAGCACCCGGTCGACCACGTCGAGTTGGCTGAGGGTCAGCGTCTCGGTCAGCTCCAGGACCAGCCGGTCCGGGGGGAGGTCGTGGGCGCGGAGGCGGGCCAGTACCGAGCCGGGGAACCGCGCGTCGAGCAGGCTGCGCGGGGATACGTTGACCGCGACCGGTACGTCGAAGCCGGCGTCGCGCCAGCTGACCGCCGCGAGCAGGGCCTGGTCGAGGATCGCTTCGGCGAAGGCCGGTAGCAGGCCCGAGCGTTCCACCGCCTCCAGGAACCGCAGCGGGTCGATCATGCCGTGGGTCGGGTGGTGCCAGCGGGCCAGCGCCTCCGCGCTGGTCACCTCACCGGTGCCCAGGTCGACGATCGGTTGGAAGTTGACGACGAACTCGTGGTCGGCGACCGCGCGGGGCAGGTCACCGCCGAGGGTGAGGCGGCCGAGGTCGGCGGTGTCCCGGGTCGGGGCGTACGTGGCGATTCGCTGCCCGGCCCGCTTCGCCTGGTACATGGCCACATCGGCGCGGCGGAGCAGCTCGGCCATGCCGCCGTTGGACGGGGCACCGGAGATGCCGCCGCTGGCCTCGACGCTGATTCGCATGCCGTCCAGCTCGAACGGCTCGTGCAGCGCGGCGAGCAGCGTCTCGGCCCGGTGCGCCGCCACCGCCGGGGCCGGCAGGCCGCGCAGGAGTACGGCGAACTCGTCGCCCCCGAGGCGGGCCACCAGGTCGGTCGCCTGGGCCGCGCCCCGCAACCGGTCTGCCACCTGCACCAGCACCTGGTCACCGGCGGCATGCCCGAGCGTGTCGTTGACCTCCTTGAAATGGTTGAGGTCGATCAGCACCAGCGCCGTCACCCCGTCGGCGCGACGGGTGCTCAACTGCTCGGTGCCCTCGTCGAGGAGGTGCCGGCGGTTGGCCAGGCCGGTCAGCGCGTCGTGCGAGGCCGCGTACGCGTGCTCGTCGGCGACCCGGGCCAGTTCGGCGTACGCCTGGGCGTTGCGGACGGCCGTGCAGAGCGCGGAGGCGAAGGTGCGCAGGGTGTACTGCTCCCGCTCGGAGAGCTGCACCGGGCCGCGGAAGCGCAGTCGGAGCATGCCGACGTCGACGGTCCGGTCATGGCCTTCCAACGGCGCGGGAACGATCGTGCCGACCACGTCGGTGGGCGTGCCGGTCGGGCCGTCGAAGGTGATGCCGCCGGTGCCGCCGCGTACGGTGCGGCCGCCGTCGCGCAGCTCGATCTCGACCTCGTCGGCGGAGAACAACTCGGCGGCCTGGGTGACGGCGGTGGTGAGGACGTTGTCCAGGTCGACCACGTTGAGCGCGTCGGTGGTGCGGGCCAGCCGCTGCCACGCCTGCTGTTCGGTGCGGCCTCGGATGCGTGCGGAGTAGGCCAGGTGCAGGCTCAGGACCAGGGGTGGGACGGCGAGCAGCAGCCGGGGGTCCATTTGAAGGGTGAGCAAGGTCAGGGCCGCCACCACGAACCGAACCGCGTAGCCGGCCAGGCGAAGATCCAGGTTGCTGCGGAACTGGGTTGAGATCTTGGTGCCGGAGGCGAGCGCGATCACGGGGATCGCCAGTAGTTCGTCAAGGAAGGCAGCGAGGAGGTAGGCGAGCGACAGGATCCCCATCAGCTGCGGGGCCTGCATGGCAGGCCAAGTCCAATCGAGCAGTGCGAAGGCGACGCCTGCCCCGGCCGCGACGAGGATGTTCTTGCCGACACCGAAGGCGAGCTTGATCGGTGGTAGGCGGGCCGAGGCGATGGTGATCCCGATGCAGGTGCAGAGCACCACCCATGAGACGGGAGCGATGGCAGCCGCGATGACGATCGCCGCCTCGCTCCAGCTGATCAGGTGCACCGTGGACCGGACACGTACGCGCGTCTTGACGAACGCACCTAAGGCGATCATGGCGGTCAGCGTTATCAGGGTTGCTCCGTCGGGTGTCGGAGCCTCGGCCGCTGGGAAGGTCAGTTTCAGGGAGGCGAGCGCAACGATCGTGGCAGCAACGACGAGGAGACCGACGATCAGCCGTAGCCGTCGATCGGTCCCGTCATCGCGTCGTTGTGAAGAGGCCACGCAACTCCTGGATTACCTCGCCTGTCGTGCTCGCAACCATATCGCCGAGCGATGCAGAAGTCCTGCACTGATGTCAGCCCCACTCGTTTCCGCGCATTTCACCCACCCTCTCCTTCGCGTGGTTGTCGGGCCCCGCCGGAACCGACTCTCTACGAATGGAGCTTAAATGGGGTTGGCCCTAGTTAGGGATGATAAATGTCGTTATCCTCAACATTAGTCAATCCTGTACCCATAAGTGACATTCTGTTTTCGTTCCGGTGCGGAGAGCGCTGGGACGCTCGCCTGTTGCATCCGGTTCGTCGCGCAATGTCGTCGGGTGTGCCGACTGATTAGACCGCGCACACAGTGTGGGCGTCGGGGTGTCGCAACTCATCCGCCGATTCGGCGAACCGCTCGCCAGCTTCAGCCAGGAGTCCCCTTAGCAGTTGGGCATTGATGATGGTGGCACTGCCCCGGTCCGTTCCCGTGTCCGGGGCCGAGGGATCGTGCCGCACCAGCAGTTGAGTGCTTTCGTTCCTTCCTTCCGTGTTGCGGCAGGAGTCGCGAACGCGGAGGTCGCAGATCGTTCTTGCGATGTTCGCATTGCAGTCGTCGACAGCATTGCGGTGGACGGCCGCAGGAGCGTTCGCACCGGAGGCTTGATTGACATCGGCCTACATCTGGGTGCCCGTAAGCTTCGTTGCGTGATCGGCTGAATACCCCGGTGAAGCAGGGGGACGGGTGGAGATTCAACTTCTGGGCGGCCTCTCGGTGCAACTGCTCGCTCGCGAGCTGGACCTGGGTACGCCTAAGCAGCAGGCTGTCTTCGCGATGCTCGCGGTTCAACCCGGGCAGCTGGTGACCCTCAACGACCTGATCGACGAGCTGTGGCCCGATGGCCCGCCGCGCTCTGCGGTGGCGAACGTACGGACCTACGCCGCCAACCTGCGCCGAACCTTCGAGGCTTGCGAGTCCGGCCGGGGTGTCATCGTCAGGCAGCAGAGCGGCTATCGGCTCGCCCTTGGGCCGGAAGTCATCGACGTTTTTCGCTTCGACCTGGAACGGGGCGCGGGGCGGGAAGCGCTGACGGGCGGCCACCTGGACCGTGCCCGCGAGCTGCTGGAGCGCGCCTTGGCTCGGTGGCAGGGGCCGATGCTCGCGGGCGTCCCGCTCGGACCTGTCCTCACCTCCCGGACTGTCGCAGCCGAGGAGGAGCGGCTGTTGACCGTGGAGCTTCTCGCCGACGTCCAGCTGAGATCGGGCCGGGGCGACCTGGCGATCTCCCTGTTGAGGGAGATCATTGCCCGTCAGCCCCTCCGGGAGCCGGCCTATGGCCTCCTCATGCGAGCGCTGTACTCGGGTGGCGATCGCTCGGGCGCACTCGTCGTTCACGGCGAGATTCGGGCAAAGCTGGCCACCGAGTTGGGCGTCGAGCCGGGATCTGACATTCAAGGCGCTTACCAAATGATCATCAAGGGGGCTGCGGAGGCCGAATCGACGATCCGCGTCCCGCCTCGTCCGATCCCGGAGCGCCGGCTTGCGATGGACTCACCGGACTCGGGTGGTGCTACGAACGTCGATGAACGGCACCGCCGTGTGCCCGTCGATCACCTTCCTCGATCGGTAACCGACTTCGTCGGTCGGAAGGAACTGGTGTCGCGGCTGCTGGCAGAGACCCGCCGGGTCGAGGACCGAGTGTCGGCGGTACATGTGATCGACGGCATGGCAGGCAGCGGAAAGACGACCCTGGCCGTGCATCTGGCTCGCCGCCTGTCGGCGCGGTACCGGGACGCGCGCTTGTTCATCGACTTGTGCGGCGACGGCGAGACGACTCGAATCGGCCCGTCAGCGGCACTCGTCACGCTGCTCCGTCAGTTGCACGTACCGGCAGAGCGGATACCGATCGAGTTCGACGCCAGGGTGGAGCTGTGGCGGCGCGAACTCGAAAGCCGCCGAGTGGTAGTCGTGTTCGACAACGCGGCGGGCAGCGACCAGGTCCTCCCTCTCCTACCCGCGTCGCAAGGTGCGGTCGTCCTGGTGACTTCTCGTCGACGATTGGTCGACCTGGACGTGGGTCCACCGGCGTCGTTGCCCCTCATGACTCTCGACGAAGGGCTGGAACTGCTCGCCCAGACTGCGGGCGTCGAGCGGATCGCCGAGGAGCCGGCGGCGGCCGCGGAGGTCGTGCGCCGCTGCGGATACCTCCCGTTGGCGATTCGGCTCGCTGGGTCACGCCTGGCCCACCGCCCCGCGCGCAGGGTCGAGGAACTGGCGGATCTCCTGGCGGCCGATCCTCCGGCGCTGAATCAACTCCAGGTTGGTGACCGAACCCTGGCGCGGGCCTTCGCCACTTCGTACGGGCCCTTGCCTGCCCCCGCCAAACGGGCCTTCCGGATGCTGAGCATCCATCCTGGTGAGCTCAGCGTGGAGATGGTTGCCGCCTTGGTCGACCTGCCGCTCGATGCCGTCGGCCGGTTGCTCGACGACCTGGTGGACCTGCACCTGGTAGACGAAGTTGCAGGAGGCCGGTACCGACTTCATGACCTCCTGCGGCAGTACTCGCGCGCACAGTGCCTGGTTTCCGAGACATCGGAGGCCATCACGTTGGCCGTGGCGCGTCTACTGGACTTCGCCCTGCACGCCACTCTGCATGCCGCCTCGGAGCTGCATCAATCGACTGAGATCCGCGAGGAGGTCGAGGCCGGTCCGCCACCGCGTCCTGACCTGATCGGTCCCGAGACGGTGTCCGGGGTTGACTGGCTTGAGCAGGAGCGCACGAATCTAGGCTTGTTGGTGAGCCTCGGTGCCGAACATGGAATGCACCAGCAGGTATGGAAGCTCGCCCGGGCACTCTGGCGCTTTCTCCACGTGCGGGGCCATTTCGACGACATTCTCGTCACCCATCGAGCGGGCCTCGCCTCGGCGACGGAACTCCAACACCGACCCGCCATCGTCTCGATGCACAACTATCTCGCGTCGGCTCTGGTGAAGACAGGCTCCCACCGTCTCGCGTCCACTCATCTCGACGCGGCCATCTCCCTCTGCCGTGAGTCTGGCGATTGGCGGCAGCTGGCCCGCCTGCGCTCGAATCTGAGCGTCGTCCACCTGCTCAGCGGCGAGCTTGAACAGGCCGTCGCGATGGGACGGCAGAGCCTGGCCGAGCGCCGACTCTACGACAACCGCGTGCCGTTGGCCCTCCCGAATCTGGGTATCGCGCTGGCCTCGCTGGGCCGATGGGAAGAGGCCGCCAAAGTTCACCGACAGCACCTGTTCCAGGCACGGCTCAACCAGGATTACTACCACTTGGCCAATGCCCTGAGTCATCTCGCGGCGGTGCGCGTCCGCGTCGGGCAGTACCGGCAGAGCGTGGCGTTGCTCAAATCCTCGCTGTCATTGTTCCGCCGCACCGGTCACCGGTACGGCGAGGCCGAGGCCCGGAACATCTTGGGAGTCGCGTATCGAGGGCTCAACAAGCTGGACCTCGCCCGAGGGCAGCACCTGGCTGCCTTCGAGTTGGCCGTCGAATCGGGCGAGCGGCACGCGCAGTGTATCGCCCTGAATGATCTTGGATCGACGCTGCTGGCGAGTGGGGATGGGCGGGCAGCCAGTGAAGCTCACCGTCGGGGCTTGCAGCTTGCTGAACGCATCTCGAACCCGCACGAGCAGGGTCGAGCCCTGGCCGGGCTTGCCGAATACTTCGTCCGCGTCGACCCGGTCGAGGCCCGACGACACTGGGAGCGGGCGTTGGCGATCTTCCGACGGATGGGCGTGCCGGAGCGCTTCGAGGCCGAACGCCGCCTCGCCGAGTTGCCTGACCCAACCCCGGTCGCAGAGTGCTGACCAGTCTGAACGGCGCTTATCGATTTCTTATCGTCCGGCCCGATAACCTCCCCCTCGTATCGGCGAACGGGGGAGGTTCTGCCGCTGGGCAGAACCGGGTCGTCGACACGCGCCCGCTGCCGGGTCCCCCCAGCGACCTCGGCGGCGGGTCGGCAAGGAAGGAGCGGCGTCCGGCCGGCGCGCCGTCAGCACCCGGTGCGATCGTCAGCGTGACGCCGCTCCTTCCGACCGCTGTCGTACCCCACCGATAGGCTCACGACCGTGACCGAACCCGCGCACCTCAGCCACGTGGATCGCGCCGGCGCGGCCCGTATGGTCGACGTCTCCGCCAAGGCGGTGACAGGTCGGCTGGCCGTCGCGGCGGGCCGTTTGCGGACCACACCCGAGGTCATCGACCTGCTGCATCGCGACGGGCTGCCCAAGGGCGACGCGTTGGCTGTCGGCCGGCTCGCCGGGATCATGGGGGCCAAGCGCACTCCTGATCTGATCCCGCTGTGCCACCCGATCGCCCTGCACGGCGTCACCGTCGACCTGCGGCTGACCGCCGACACCGTGGAGATCACGGCCACTGCCCGCACGGCGGACCGGACGGGGGTGGAGATGGAGGCGCTGACGGCTGTCGCTGTTGCCGGTCTCGCCCTGGTCGACATGGTCAAGGCGGTCGACCCGGCGGCCTCGGTGGAGGCGGTCCGGGTGCTGCGCAAGGAGGGCGGCAAGACCGGCGAGTGGGTCCGTCCGGAGGATCGGCCGTGATCCGGGCTCGGGTGATCGTCGCTTCCAACCGGGCCGCGGCCGGTGTCTACGCCGACACCAGCGGGCCGCTGCTCGTCGCCGGCCTGCGCGAGCTGGGCTGCCAGGTCGACGACCCGGTGGTGGTGCCCGACGGTGAGCCGGTCGCCGATGCGTTGCGGGCGGCCCGCGCCGACGGTGTCGACGTGGTGCTGACCAGCGGTGGCACCGGAGTGACCCCGTCGGACCGCACTCCGGACGTGACCCGGGTCCTGCTGGATTACGAGATCCCCGGCATCGCCGAGGCCATCCGCGCGCACAGTCGTGACCGGGTGCCGACGTCGGTGCTGTCCCGTGGCCTGGCCGGGGTCGCCGGCCGGATGCTGGTGGTCAATCTGCCCGGCTCGACCGGCGGCGCCCGGGACGGCCTGGCCGTTCTCGGGCCGATCCTCGGGCACACCGTCGACCAGCTTCGCGGCGGCGACCACTGACCGGTGAACGGCGGGGACCACTGACCGGTGGACGGCCGGGACCACTGACTGTGCACGCCAGGCCCGGACGGGTGTCGGTTCGGGCCGATAGGCTCGGTCGGTGAGCACGGAAACCGCACCCACCGCGGATCGGGTCACCGCACCCCCACCAGCCGGGTGGGAGGAAGCACGTTCGCGGGTCTACGCGGTTGGTCTGGCCGCCGCGCTGCCCGCCGTGGCCCGACCACTTGTCGACACCGACGGGTCGACCCTGGCCGAGCCGTTGACCACCCGCACCGACCTGCCCGCGTTCCCGACCTCCAGCGTCGACGGCTGGGCGGTTCGTGGCCGTGGGCCGTGGCGCGTCGTCGGCCGGGTCCTGGCCGGCAGCACCCCCGCGCCGCTCACCGAGGACGACACGACCGTCGAGATCGCGACCGGTGCGATGGTGCCCGAGGGCACGACCGCCGTGCTGCGGGTGGAGGAGTCCGCCGCATCCACCACCGGCCTGATCAGCGGCGTTCCCCGAGAGACGCCGGAGTGGCGGAAACCCGGCGAGGAGGCGTACGCCGATGAGGAGCTGTTGCCGGCCGGCACGCCGGTCGACCCGGCGGTGATCGGCCTGGCGGCCTCCTGCGGGCACGACACGCTGCGGGTCCGGCGGGCGCCGCGTGCCGCGCTGCTGGTCTTCGGCGACGAGCTGCTGACGGCGGGCCCGCCTGCGGCCGGTCGCGTCCGCGACGCGCTGGGCCCCGCGGTGCCGGCGTGGCTGCGCCGGTACGGCTGCCAGATCCGCCCGTCCGACGTGGTCGGCCCGGTGGCCGACACGCTGCCCGCGCACGTGGCGGCCCTGCGCTCGGCGCTGGCCAACGCCGATCTGGTCTGCACCACCGGCGGCACGATGAACGGCCCGGTCGACCACCTGCACCCGACCCTGGAGGCGCTCGGCGCCGACTACGTGGTCAACACGGTGGCCGTCCGCCCCGGCTTCCCGATGCTGCTGGCCCGGCTGACCGGCCCCGACGGGCGGGCCCGGTTCGTGGCCGGGTTGCCGGGCAACCCGCAGTCCGCCATCGTCGCGCTGGTGTCGTTGGTCGCCCCGCTGCTCGCCGGCCTCCAGGGCCGGTCGATGCCGCTGCTGCCGCAGGTCACGTTGGCCGAGGCGGTGCCCGGTCGCGGTGACCACACCCACCTGGCGTTGGTCCGACTGGACCGGGCCGCCGGCACTGCGTACCCGGTCCGGCACGTCGGCTCGGCGATGCTGCGCGGCCTGGCCGGCGCGGACGGGTTCGCGGTCATCCGACCCGGCACCAGCGGCGAGCCGGGCGACCGGGTGCCGATCGTGCCACTGCCGCTGTTTCCCGGGGAGCGTGCGTCGTGACCGCACCAGCGATCACCTTCGGCGAGGTCACCGACCAGCCGCTCGACCTCGCCACGCACGAGGCGGCGGTCGCCGACCGCCGGGCCGGCGCCGTGGTGTCCTTCCAGGGCGTGGTCCGCGACCACGACCACGGCCGCCAGGTCACCAGCCTGGAGTACGAGGGGCACCCGAGCGCCGCACAGGTGCTGCGCGAGGTGGCCGCCGAGATCGCCGCGGAGCCGGACGTCTACGCGGTGGCGGTCTCGCACCGGGTCGGGCCGCTGGCGATCGGGGACGTGGCGCTGGTCGCCGCGGTGAGCACCGCGCACCGGGCGGCGGCCTTCGCGGCCTGCGCCCGGCTGGTCGACGAGGTCAAGGCGCGACTGCCGATCTGGAAGCGGCAGGTCTTCACCGACGGCACCGAGGAATGGGTCAACTGCCCCTGACCGCTCAGCGGTGGCCGTTGACCACCACGGCCCT
The DNA here is from genome assembly GCF_040607895.1 of Micromonospora sp. NPDC005220. Lineage (NCBI taxonomy): Bacteria > Bacillati > Actinomycetota > Actinomycetes > Micromonosporales > Micromonosporaceae > Micromonospora > Micromonospora sp. NPDC005220. The sequence goes on along the minus strand of NZ_JBEXHP010000007.1, from coordinate 115,122 downwards.
GGTGAGCCGGTCGCCGTAGAACGCCGGCTCCGCACCCGGGCGCCAGGGCAGCGCGGCGACCAGCACGATCAGCGCGAGCGCGAGCGAGTTCTCCATCAGTGCTCCGAACAGGCCGTCCTGGTAGTGCGACACCTCCGGCAGTTGGTGTTCGTACGGCCAGATCGGAGAGATCAGGAAGAGCAGGTAGAGCCCGATCGCGGCGACGCCGTGGCGGAGACCGGTCAACGTCGGGTACCAGATCGGCGGACGGAGCCCGTTGACCCCGGGTAGCCCGCCGGACACCGGCCCCTGCCCGGTGCGCTGCGGTATCCCCCGGCTCGCCTCGCGGCGACGCACGGCGGCGTCGGCCAGCACGATGATCGCCGGGATCACCCAGACCAGGTGGTGCGTCCAGGAGATCGGGCTGATCACGTTCGCGGTGAGACCGACAAGCGTGAAGGCGGTCAGCTCGTCGCCGTCGGCGCGGGAACTGGCCGCCCGGGACAGGCCCAGCGCCAGGACCAGCACCGAGAAGGCGAGCCACAGCAGCCCGGGGGTCTCGATCGAGTCGTACAGCCGGGCGAGCAGGCCGGCGAGGGACTGGTTGGGTGTCATGTCCGCCGCGCCGACTCGTTCGGTCTGCCAGAGCACACTGCCGAAGTAGGTCCGCGACTCGTCACCGACGATCGCGAAGCTCCCCACGGTCACGCCGATCGTGGTGCCGAGGGCGGTGGCCGCCACCCGCCACTGACGGGTGATCAGCAGGTAGGCGATGAAGAGCGCCGGGGTGAGCTTGATCGCGGTGGCCAGGCCGATACCGGCGCCCGCCCAGGCCCCGCCGTAGAGGAAGCGCAGCAGCGGACCGTCGGTGGCGGCGTAGTGGGTGCCCCGGCGGGAGCGCCAGCGAAGGCCGATCAGATCGGCCATGATCAAGGCGAACAGCAGGATGTTGACCTGGCCGTAGCCGAGCGTCTCCCGACCTGGCTCGATGGCGACCGCGAGCGGCACGGCCACGGCCACCGTGAACCACAGTGGCCAGCCCAGCCGGTCCACGATGGGTCGGAGCAGCCCGGCGAGCACCAGCGCCAACGCGGCGATGCTGGCGGCGGCGTTGACCATGCCGGCCACTTCGATCGGCAGCTGCGCCATCGGCAACATGACCAGCCCGGCGAAGGGTGGGTAGGTGAACCCGAGTGTGGTTTCGGGCGCGATGAACTCGTAGAGCTCGTGACCGCTCGCCCACCACACCACGGCACCGTGGTAGATCTTCATGTCGAAGAAGTTGTACGGCCGCCCGAAGGTGCCGATGGCAAGCCATGCGGCATAGGCGACGGCGGCCACGATGGCGCCCCGTACGACGTTCCTGCGATCGATCCCGCGCGTCACACGGTCGATCCCGCGTGTCACACGTTGGATTGGGGCGAGGCGGTCCGCCCGTCTACCGACAGCCGTCGGCATGGCGTGGCCACCCCCGTACCAAGGTCGTCCTACCCGTCCAGGTCCTGCACGGAGCCTAGAACGGCGCCTCACGTCAGTGCCTCCCGCGTTATGCGACCGTGTCCGATCCCACACATGTTTTTGACATTTCCACCGCGTTAACGCCTACCGGGTGGTTCAGGTAATTCGTGGCCTTAGCGGGGGATGGCGGTGGGGCAGCGACGCATCGAAGCAGGTCAGCCGGGGAGGCGACGTGCGGTGGAGGCGGAGCGGACGGCGATTCGGGCCTCACGTCGGGCGGTCCGGACGGCGCGTTGCATGGAACGTCGAGAGTGGCCGATGCGATGGCCCGTCCGCCACCGTAGACCTGGCTTGCCACCGGTGTCCGCCGCGGCCAGCAGCAGACCACCGAGGAGCCCGAGGTTCTTCAGGACGTGAATCTGATTGTTGTTCTTGGCGATCGGGTCGTCGTTGTTCCAGAAGGGATGCCCGGCGATGGTCACCGGCACCAGCGTGCCGGCGAGGACCAGCGCCGCAGGTCGGCTGAACCGTCCGGTGGCCAGCATCAGACCAGCGCTGACCTGTACGGCCGCGTTGAGCCGGATCAACGTCTCGGTGTCGGTGGGGAAGCTCGGGTGGGCCTTCTTCAGCACCGGTGCGACCTTGTCGGTCACCGGTTTGGCGGCCGTCACGAGCCGGCCGGGGGCGCGGAGGTTGCGATACCCGCTGACCACGAAGATGCCGCTCAGCATGGCGCGGGCGAGGGAGCGTACGGGCGTCATGGATCAGTCATACCCCGTCGCGGCGTTTGCTACCCCGGCAACCGCCGGATCGGATTGGTGTTCGTACACGCGCGCCACGCCGAATCGAGCGACCGTCACGGATGGACGGGCGCTGGCGGGTAACGTCGCGCGGGTGACCACGCTGCGGCTACGCCCCGAGGACACGGCCGACGCCGGGCCGGTCCGCCGCGTACTGGCCGCCGCCTTCGCCCGCCCGGACGTGGCGACGCCGCCGGAGGTCAGTCTGGTCGACGAGCTGCGCGACACCAGCGCCTGGTTGCCGGAGCTGGCCATGGTCGCCGAGTACGGCGGTGAGGTGGTCGGTTACGCGCTGCTCACCCGGGTGCGGCTGCGGCCGGAGCGAGGCTCGGACGTGCCCGTCCTGGCCCTCGGCCCGGTGGCGGTCGCGCCGCACCGACAGCGCGTCGGGCACGGCACGGCGGTCGTGCAGGCTGCCCTGGACGCCTCCACCGAGCTGGGCGAGCGGCTCGTCGTCGTGCTCGGTGCCCCGGCCTTCTACCGCCGGTTCGGGTTCGGCCCGGCGAGTGAGCTGGGCCTGACCAGCCCGTGGGCGGGCCTCGGTGAGCCCTGGCAGGCGCTGGTGCTGCCGCCGTCCACCAGCGAGGAGGGCCCGCCGCCGCGCGGTGAGGTGCTCTTTCCGGCGCCGTGGTCGAAGGTCTGATCTGGTCTCAGGCCGGCTGTGTCCGCAGGTACCGGCCGAAGTGCGGGACGGTGAAGGCGACAGTGCCCCGCTCGCCGGAGTAGATCAAGCCCTTCTTGATCAGCGCGTCCCGGGCCGGGGACAGGCTGGCCGGTTTGCGGCCGAGGGCTCGGGCGATCTCCGCGGTGGGCACCGCGGCGTCCATGTCGTCGCGGACCAGCGCGCCGGGCTCGCCCTCGACCGCGGACATCGTGGCCATCGCCCGCATGTACTCGCGTTCGGCGGGAGTGGCCCGTTCGAACCGGGACCCGAAGAACCCGACCGCCAGTTCGGCCTCCGCCTCGGGCGCGGCGACCCGCACGTCGGCGGCGGTGATCGGCGAGCGCGGCGCGTGATCCCAGGTCGCCTTGCCGTACGCCTGGACAAAGTAGGGATAGCCGCCGGACTTCTCGTAGAGCAGGTCGAGTGCCTTCTGCTCGTACTCGACCTCCTCGCGCTCGGCGGGGGCGCAGAGCGCCCGGTCGGCGGCGATCCGGTCGAGCCGGTCGATGCGTTGATAGCGGAACAGCCGTTCGGAGTACGACTTGGCGGCGCTGAGCACGGCCGGCAGGTGCGGAAGGCCGGCGCCGACGACGATCAGCGGCGCGCCGAGCTGGGACAGCTCGTGGCAGGCGGCGCAGAGTGCCGACACGTCCTCCGGGCCGAGATCCTGCATCTCGTCGATGAAGATGGCGATGCCGGTGCCGACGTCGCTGGCCACGGCGGCGGCGTCGCTGAACAGCTCGACCAGATCGATCTCAATGTCGCCGGAGTCGGCCCGACCACTGGCCGCCGGCACGTCGATGCCGGGCTGCCACCGATCGCGCAGCTTCGTGGCGGCACCGGACCGGCCGGTCGGGGTGGACCGCTGGGCGAACGCCTTGAGCACGCCGAGGAACGCGTCGATCCGGTCCGGGGCGCGGTGCCGGGGGGCGAGCTCCCGGACCGCCATGTGCAGCGCGGCGGCGACCGGGCGACGCAACGACTGGTCCGGTCGAGCTTCGATCTTGCCGCTGCCCCAGAGCCGGTTGATCGCCTGCGACCGGAGGGTGTTGAGCAGAACGGTCTTGCCGACGCCACGCAGCCCGGTGAGCATCAGGCTGCGCTCGGGTCGGCCCCGGGCGATGCGCTCCAGCACGATGTCGAAGACGTCCAGCTCCCGCCCCCGCCCGGCAAGTTCGGGCGGACGCTGGCCGGCGCCCGGCGCGTACGGGTTGCGGACCGGATCCACGCATCGCAGATTATCGGGCCGTCTAGCTGCGAGGCTAGACATGGATAGATGGAGCTACCGGCGTGTCGGGATCGTCGACCACAAACTAGGGCTGTCTAGCGTCCATGCTAGACAGCCCTAGTTTTGCCAATCGGTCGGAACGGGCTACCGCTTCTTCAGGCAGAGCACGTAGTCGAACAGGTCGATCGAGTTGTCGTGCACGTAGTTCGCGGTCGCCTGCGGCGCGAGCGTCTCGCACCGGTCTCCGTCGGTGGTAGCCGGAATTCGCAGCAACACCTGGTAGGTGTTCGGGCCGCAGGGCACCTTGCGAAGCTCCGCGTCGTCCTCACTGCCGTCGTTCACCACGCAGTCGCCCCGTGCGAACTCCTCGTCCGGAGTCGGCGCGACCGACGGCGGCGCGTCGCTGGGCAGCGCGGGTGGCACGACCGGGGCGGTCGTCGACGGGGTACGTGCCGCCTCGCTGCCAGCGTCGGCGACCTTCCAGACCGCCCAACCGGCCAGGCCGAGGCACGGACAGAGCACGAGCAGCACCACCACCGTGATGATGAGAGCGACCTTGCGGCCGGTCTTCTTCGCCGGCGTGACGGGAGGCATGCCGTAGCCGCCGGGAGGCTGCTGACCCCACGTTGCGGGTGGCTGACCCGGTAGCGGCCCGACCGGCTGACCGGGCGTCGGCCCGGCCGGCGGGTACGGCCCGGGTGGTGGGTACTGCCCGGCCGGCGGGTACGGCCCGGGTGGTGGGTACTGCCCGGGTGGTGGGTATCCCGCGCCCGAGGTGGGCGGTGGTGCCCACGTCGGCGCGGTGGGCGGCTCCGGATTGGTGGGCGGCGGCGCCCACATGGGTGTCGTCGGTGGCTCCGCGGCGGTCGGCGGCGGACCCCACTGCTGTCGGGTCGGGTCCTCCGCGGCTGGCGGGGTGCTCCACTGGGGCAGCGTGGGGTCGACCGGTGGTGAGCTGTCCGGCCCGGCGGGCGGGCGCTGGTACGGGTCGTCCGGCTGATCGGAACCCGTAGGTCCGTAGGTCGTCATGTCATCCCCAGGGGTGGGTGGTCTCAGCGTTGCTTGAGGCAGAGGACGAAGTCGAGAGTGTCCAGCTCGCTGTCGAAGAAGTACCAGTTGGTGTAACCCTCGACCTTGCCGCACTTGGCCTCGGCGTCCCGCTCGCCGCTGGTCGGGCCGTCGATCCGGCTCAGCACCTCGTACGACTTCGCGATACAGCCGCTGATGAGCAGCTTGGGCTTGCCGCCGGCGGTGCCGTCGTTGCGGACGCACTGGCCGACCTTCGCGAACCGGGGATCGGCCGACGACTCCGGCGCGGCGGCGCTCGGCGTGGGCGCGACCGCGTCCGCGCTGGGCTCACCGGCAACGGCCGAGCTGCTCGGCGCGGCAACCGGGGCCGGGTCGCTCTGCCCACGGCGGAGCCAGAACACGCCGGCGACGGCCACCACCAGCAGCACGACGGCCAGTACCGCGATCAGCGGCCCCCGACCGCGCCGGCCCGGTGTCGGGTCCTCGCCGTACGGGTCGCCGGACCGGTACGGCTGCTCGCCGTACGTCGGCGTCGGCGGGGTCGGCTGGTACGGGCCGCCGTAGGGCGTGCGGGGCTCGTGGCCGTACGGCGTCCCCCTGCCGCCTCCGTAGGGCGCGTCGGGCGCCGCACCGTACGGCGTCCCCGTACCGCCTCCGTGGGACGCGGTGGGCGGGCCGCCGTACGGTCCGGGTCGTCCCTGCGCTGCGGGCGGGTACGACGGGACCGCCGGCGGGTAGGGCTCCGGCGCGGGCGGGTAGGGCTGCTGCACCGGGTGGCCCGGCGCCTCGTCGGGTCGCTGCCCACGCCACGGCTCCGGGTGGCCGCCCCCCGGTTGTCCGTAGTTCGTCATGCCGCCCTCCTGCACGAGTGGTGAGGCCGGCCACCAAAGCGCGACGCGGACTCCGAGGTCACCGTAGCGTGGTCCACTGATGAGCTCACCTTCACCGAGCGCCACGGCCGTCGCCGGTCGTCGCGCCAGCGCCACGCCGACCTTGATCTGGACCGCGTTGATCGTGGTCTACCTGCTCTGGGGGTCGACCTATCTGGCCATCCGGATCGCCGTGGAGACGCTGCCTCCGCTGCTGTCGGCCGCACTCCGGTTCGCCGTGGCCGGCCTGATCCTGGCGGTGGTGCTGCGACTGCGCAGAGGCCCCGGCGCGCTGCGGGTGGACCGACGGCAACTCGGCTCGGCCGCACTGGTCGGGGTGCTCCTGCTCGCCGGTGGCAACGGCCTGGTGGTGCTCGCCGAATCGGGGCCGCCGGGCGTGGCGTTGCCGTCCGGGATTGCCGCACTGCTGGTGGCCACGGTGCCGCTGCTGGTGGTGCTGTTGCGCTCGGCCACCGGGGACCGGCCGCCGATCTGGACGTTCGCCGGGGTCACAGTGGGCTTCGTCGGCCTCATCCTGCTGGTGTTGCCGAGCGGTGGTTCGGCCGCGGTGCCGCTGCTCGGGGCGTTGACAGTGGTGACGGGGGCCATCGCCTGGTCGGTCGGGTCGTTCCTGTCCGGACGGATCCGGATGCCCGGCGACCCCTTCGTGGCCACGGTGTACGAGATGGTGGCCGGTGCGCTGGTGCTGGCCGTCATCGCCGCCGGTCGGGGCGAACTGGCCGACTTCCACCCGGCGGCGGTCAGCACCCGGTCCTGGTTGGCGCTGGGCTACCTCATGGTGGCCGGCTCGCTGGTGGCCTTCACCGCGTACGTCTGGCTGCTGCACAACGCGCCCCTCTCGTTGGTGTCGACGTACGCCTACGTGAACCCGGCGGTCGCGGTGGCGCTCGGCGCGCTGCTGGTGGCCGAGCCGATCACCCCGCAGGTGCTGCTCGGCGGCGCGGTCATCGTCGCCGGGGTCGCCCTGGTGGTGACCACCGAACGGCCGCGTCGGGCCAGCACGGGATCACGATCGGGGGACACGCTGGTGCGCGACCGCCAGTAACGTCCGGCCCATGTCGGGCGTCGCGCTGGTGTCGATCGCGCTGCTCGGCGCGCTGGTCGGCCTCGTCGTACCCCTGATGTCGCGGCGCTTCGCCACGGCGGATGCCCGGTCCCGGGGTTTTCCAGGGCTGCAGCCGGTCCGACGGCCCTGGGTCGCGCCGATGGTGGCGGCCAGCGTCTTCGGCGGCCTTGCCGTCGCCGTGGGCGACGACCCGGCGTTGCCGGTCCTCCTCGCGGTCGCGGCGGTCGGTCTGGTGCTGGCGCGGGTCGACCTGGCCTGCCTGCGGCTGCCCGACCCGTTGGTCCTCATCGCCGGGATGCTGGCCTTCGGAGGTCTGACCGCCGCGGCGCTGCTGTCCGGCACTCCCGGCCGACTGCTCGGCGCGCTGGGAGGTGCCACGGTCGCGGGCGCGGCGCACGTGCTGCTGGCCCTGCTGCCCGGCTCACGACTGGGCTTCGGGGACGTGAAACTCGCCGCGGTCCTCGGCCTGCCGCTCGGCTGGTTGGGGCGGGACGCCCTGCTGGCCGGGCTGCTCCTGCCGCACGTGCTGCACGGCGGCCTGGTGCTCGGCTTGCTCGCCACTCGGCGGGTGCACCGGAGCACCCTGCTGCCCCTCGGCCCAGCACTGCTGACCGGCGCCTGGCTCGCTGTCCTCCTCGCCTGACGCCGCCGACCGCAAGATCGCTGGGGTGGAGCGGGCGGGGTCAGATCAGGCGGAGTTGGCGGTCCTTGGGGCGGCGGGGTTCGGTCTCGCCGAAGCGTTCGAAGAGGCCGGGGTCGATGGTGCCGAGGAACGGCGAGGGGGCGCAGTCGCGCTCGGAGCCGTGGCGGGTACGTCGGGCGGCGTGACTGACGTACAGCCGGTCCTGAGCCCGGGTCAGGCCGACGAAGAAGAGCCGGCGCTCCTCGGCGACGGCGTCCTCGTCGGGCGTCGAGCCCGGCCAGCGCAGCGGCAGCAGCCCATCCTCGACGCCGACCAGGAAGACCACCGGGAACTCCAGGCCCTTCGCGGCGTGCAGGGTGAGCAGCGTGACCGCCTCGGCGCGCGGGTCGAGCGCGTCCACCTCCGCGCCGGTGGCCAACTGGGACAGGAAGGTCTCCAGGTCGTCGCCGCAGCGTCGGGCCAGCGGGGTCAGCAGGTCCACCGCCGAGCGGACGTCCTCGGGACGGACCGCGCTGGCCGCGCCGTCCAGGGTGGGCACGGCGAACCGCTCCGCGACCACCTGACCGGCCAGCCGGACCCGGGCGGCCAGCGAACCGGCCAGGCCGTCGGCGTGCCGTAGCTCGCGGGCGATGGCCGCCACCCCCGGGCGGTCCCGCAGCCGGTCGTGGGAACGCTTCTGCACCGGGATGTTGGCCCGTGCCAGGGCATCCACGATCGGGGCGGCCTGCGCGTCGGTGCGGTACAGCACGGCGATGTCGGAGAACGACAGCGAGGTGGACCGGCCGTCGATCCGGCCCGAGTCCAGCGAGCGGTGCGACAGCCCGCCGACCAGATCGTCGACGGTCCGCACCACGAAGTCGGCCTCCTCGGCCACGGACGCCGCCGGGTAGCGCCCGACCAGCGGGGCCTCCGGGTCGAGCCGCGCCGGGTCTAGCCGTCGCCCCCGGACCAGCGAGGACGGTGCGATGGCCTGGACGGCGGCGGCCAGGATCGGTGCCGACGAGCGGTAGTTGCGGTTGAGCCGGACCAGTCGGGCGTCGGTGAAGTCCTCGGAGAAGCGCAGGAAGTAGCCGACGTCGGCACCCCGAAACGAGTAGATCGCCTGGTCCGGGTCGCCGATCGCGCAGAGGTTGCCGTCGGCGGGGCTGAGCAGCCGCAGCAGCTCGTACTGCACCTCGTCGACGTCCTGGTACTCGTCGACGAAGATCCACCGCCAGCGGTCCCGATACCGCTCGACCAACTTCCGGTCGGCCCGCAGCAGTTCCACCGGCAGGGTCACCAGCTCGTCCAGGTCGACCAGGTCCTGCTTACGCAGCAGCGACGTGTAGGCGGCGGTGTCGTCGCCGGCCTCGGTGCGGGCTGCCGCCCGCTCGGCGTCGTCGGCGATCCGGAAGCCGGCCGGGAGACCCGCCGCGTCGGCGTTTTCCCGGAGGATGGTCAGCCCCAGCGCGTGGAACGTGCCCACTGTGACGTCCTCGGCGACCGGGCCGAGCAGGCCGTCGAGGCGGTGCCGCAGCTCCTCGGCGGCCCGGCGGGTGAACGTGATCGCCAGGCAGTGCTCGGGAAAGACGTTCAGCTCCGCGCAGAGGTACGCGATCCGGTGGGTGAGCGTCCTGGTCTTGCCGGTGCCCGGACCAGCCACGATGAGCAGCGGGCCGCCGGGTGCGGAGGCGGCCACCCGCTGCATGGCGTCCAGTCGGTCCAGCAGGCCGGTGCCGACCTCCTCCATTCCGGAGAGCATCGGCTCGAACGGCTCGTGCGGAGACGGCGGCGACGCGATCGGCGGCGCGGGCGCCGGGACCGGCTTCCGCTTCGGCTCCACCTTCGCCGCCGCCGGGCGCTTGGCCGCGACCCGGGGAGCAGGCTCCGTGGGCCGTCGCTGCGCCGGCACGGGTACGTCGAACAGCGTCTCCTGCGCGCCCAGCTCGGCCGGGTCGAAGAGCGTGATCACGCCGTACTCGCCGTCGTAACCGGGCACCCGGCGGACGTCGCCGCGGCGCAGCCGCCCGATGCCCTCGGCGAGCAGCTCGCCACCGGCCTGCGCGATGTCGGTCAGCGGCGTCGTGGTCAGGATCTCCAGCTCGGGGCCGAGCGCGGCCAACAGCTCGTTGAACCGCCCCTCGACCTTCTTCGACCGGGCACCCACCTTGTTGATCTCGCCGAGGATCTCGGCCAGCGGCACCAGGTGGGTGACGTCCCGGGCGTGCGCCGGCCGGTGCCCGTCCGGGCGGTCGGCCAGCTCCTCGATCCGGCTGAGGACACCCACGGTGAGGGGTTTGCCGCACTCCGGGCAGCGCCCGTCAGCGGCCCGGGTGCGTTCCGGAGACCAGTTGACCCCACACAACCGGTGCCCGTCCGCGTGGTACTTGCCCTCCTCCGGGAAGAACTCGATCGTGCCGGCCAGCCCGTCACCGGTACGCAGCGCCTCCCGAACGGCGAAGTAGTCCCGCTCGGCGGTCAGTACGGTCGCCTCCCGGCCCAGCGCCGGCGGCGAGTGCGCGTCCGAGTTGGACACCAACTGGTAGCCGTCCAGGCTGCCGACCCGCCAGTTCATCGCCGGATCGGAGGAGAGGCCGGTCTCCACCGCGAAGATGTGCTCGGCCAGGTCGGCGTAGCAGTCCGCGATCGCGTCGAAGCCGGACTTCGAGCCCAGCGCGGAGAACCAGGGCGTCCAGATGTGCGCTGGCACCAGGTAGCCGTCCGGGCTGGCCTCCAGGGTGATCTCCAGCAGGTCGCGGGAGTCCAGTCCGAGGATCGGCCGGCCGTCGGAGCCGAGATTGCCGATCCGGCCCAGGGCCGTGTTGAACCGGGCCACCGCGTCCAGATCCGGTAGGTAGATCAGGTGGTGCACCTTGCGGGTCCGGTCGTCCCGCTTGTAGATGGTGGAGATCTCCACGCTCAGCATGAACCGGACCGGGTCCGCCTCCGCCGTTCCGGCGAGCCGGGGTGGCAGCCGACGGGCGACGTCCCGTTCCGCCTCCGGGTCGAGCCGGTAGAGCCCTGGCTCGGCCGGGCGCAGCGTCTCCCGCAGGTGGTCGTACCAGGCGGGGTGGGTGAAGTCGCCGGTGCCGAGCAGGCCGATGCCCTTACGCCGGGCCCACCACGCGAGGTTCGGCAGGGTGAGGTCGCGGCTGCACGCGCGCGAGTATTTCGAGTGGATGTGCAGGTCCGCGACGAATGGCGGGAGGCCACCGGGGGGTACGGCGCTGAACGGGGGCACGCCGCATCCTGTCACGCCCGCCGCGCCGGCCGCCCGCCGCCACGCGCGGACGTGACCTCCGCTATGCCGAGCGCAGCTCGACCAGACTGATCTGCGGCTCCGCGCCGACCCGGACCGGTGGCCCCCAGAAGCCGGCGCCGTTGGTCACGTAGACCTTGGTGCCGTCGACCTCGCCGAGCCCGCTGACCACCGGCTGCTCCAGCTTGACGGCCAGGTTGAACGGCACCATCTGCCCGCCGTGGGTGTGCCCGGACAGTTGCAGGTCGACGCCGTACCGGGCCGCCTCCTTGGCCGCCAGCGGCTGGTGCGCGAGCAGGACCACCGGGCGGCTCGGGTCGCGGTCGCCGAGGGCGGCGGCGAAGTCCGGCCCGGCGGCGAGGCCGGTACCCGCCCCGGTGAGGTCGTTCACGCCAGCCAGGTCGAGCACACCGCCGCGGGCCTGAATCTCCTGCCGCCGGTTCTGCAGCACCCGTAGGCCGAGCCGATCGACCTCCTGGACCCACTCCTCCACGCCGGAGTAGTACTCGTGGTTGCCGGTGACGAAGAAGCTGCCGTAGCGGGAGCGCAGGTCGCGCAGGGGTGCGGCGGCCGAGCCGAGCTCGGCCACCGAGCCGTCGACCAGGTCACCGACGACCGCGACGATGTCCGCGTCGAGCCGGTTGATCGCCGCGACGATCCGCTCGGTGTGTGCCCGGCCGCGCAGCGGGCCGAGGTGGATGTCGGAGACGGTGGCGATGCGCAGACCGTCCATGCTGCGGGGGAGTTTGGCGAGCGGGATCCGCACCCGGTCGAGCTGGGGCGGGCCGAGCGCCGTGCGGATGCCGTACCCCGTGACGCCGGTGGCGGTGAAGCCGGCGAAGATGGCCGCCCCACGGGCCAGCAGCAACCGGCGGGACGGGTCGTGGTCCGGTGCCGCGACGGCGCCGGCGGCCGGCGGGTCGGTCGGCCCGGCGGCACCGACCAGCACCGGCTCGGGCGCGGAGGTGGTCGGCTCCGCGGCAACCACCCGGCGGCGCAGCGCCAGCCGGGCGACCAGCATCGGAACTTCCAGTACGAGCAGGACGACCAGCAGGTAGAACATCAGCGCGAGCCACAGGTACCCCGGCCAGGCGAGCCAGTAGAGCCCAGCCTGCGTCCCGGCGAGGGTGACCGGCACGAGCAGGGCCAGCACCAGGGCGGCGATCCCGCCGACCCGTCGCCAGCGACCCGGCGTGGTGGTGTCCCGAACGAGCCGCTTCCACAGGTAGAGGTGGATGAGACCGGTGACCAGCGCCAGGACAGCCACGAACCCCAGAACCGCCATCATGTGTGCGCCTCCCTCAGCCGCCCGCGAACGGGGGCAGGACATCGATCGTGGCCCCGGCCGGTAGGGGTGCCTGACGATCATGACAGGCGACGCCGTTCACCAGGAAACTCGCCACCCGCAGCACCCCGGCGAGGCGGTCGCCGTGGCGCTGGGTCAGCTCGGCGGTGAGGTCGTCGAGTGACCGCCCTGCGGGGATGGCCTCCTCGGTGCGGCCGGCGGCGGCGCGGGCACCCGCGAAGTAGCGGACGGTCAGCGGTGTCTCCGCCATGCTCACCCTCCGATCGCGGACATCGGGCGGGTCGGCTGGAGGAAGGTCGGGTCGTCGATGCCGTGCCCGGCGCGCTTGCCCCACATCGCGGTACGCCAGCGCCGGGCCAACTCGTCGTCGTCCGCGCCGGTGCGGAGCGCGGCGCGCAGATCCGACTCCTCGGTGGCGAAGAGGCAGGCGCGGACCTGGCCATCGGCGGTCAGCCGGGTGCGGTCGCAGTCCCCGCAGAAGGGGCGGGTGACGCTGGCGATCACACCGACCCGGGCGGGGCCTCCGTCGACCAACCAGGTCTCCGCCGGTGCCGCGCCGCGTTCGGCCGGATCGGGGCTGAGATCGAACACGGTACGCAGAGACGCCAGGATCTCCTCGGCGGTGACCATGGTGTCGCGGGCCCACCCGTGCTGGGCGTCCAACGGCATCTGCTCGATGATCCGCAACTGGTAGTTGTGATCGAGGGCGAAGCGGAGCAGCGCTGGCGCCTCGTCCTCGTTGACACCACGCATGAGCACAGAATTGATCTTCACAGGGCTGAGCCCGGCGGCCGACGCCCCGGCCAGCCCGGCCAGCACCGCGTCGAGGCGGGGGCGGCGGGTGAGCTTGGTGAATCGGCCCGGGTCCAGGGTGTCCAGTGAGACGTTCACCCGATCGAGGCCAGCCGCCCGCAACGCCGGGGCCAGCCGGTCCAGGCCGATGCCGTTGGTGGTCAGCGAGACCCGGGGGCGGGGTTCGAGGGCGGCGACCGCCGCCACGATGTCGACCAGCCCGGGTCGGATCAGCGGCTCACCGCCGGTGAACCGCACCTCGGTCACGCCGAGCAGCTCGACAGCCACCCGGACCAGCCGGACGATCTCCTCGTCGGTCAGCAGCTCGGGGCCGGCCAACCAGGGCAGCCCCTCCGCCGGCATGCAGTAGGTGCAGCGCAGGTTGCACTTGTCGGTGAGGGACACGCGCAGGTCCCGGGCGACACGGCCGTACCGGTCGACGAGGACGCCGTCGGTCCCCGGGGCGGCGCTCACCAGTCGACCGTAGCGCGCGCGGCCCGGTTCAGGACGGCACGGGCGCTCTGGACGACCACATCTCGGAAGCTGGCACCGAAGAGTGCGGTGTGCACGAGCAACAGATGCAACTGGTGCACTGGCACCCGGTCACGCCAGCCGTCCGGTAGTGGCCAACTCTCCTGGTAGGAGGCCAGCACCCGATCCAGGTGGGGAATGCCGCCGAAGAGGGCGAGCTGGGCGAGATCCGTTTCCCGGTGCCCACCGTGCGCCGCCGGGTCGACCAGCCAGGCCCGGTCGTCGGCCCCCCACAGCACGTTGCCCGGCCACAGGTCGCCGTGGATGCGCGCGGGCGGCTCGTCGCCGCCGAGCTCGTCGAGGCGGCCGATCACCTGCTCGACCAGGGCGGCATCGGCGCTGGTCAGCGCGCCACCGTCGACCGAGCGTCGCAGGTAGGGGGCGAGGCGCCGCTCAGCGAACCACGTCGACCAGCGCCCGTCGGTGGGGGTGTTGTCCTGTGCAAGCGAGCCGATGAAACCGGGCCAGGTCGCACCGAACGCGGCTGCGCCCGCCCGGTGCAGCCCGGCCAACTCCCGGCCGAAGCGCTCCGCGGCCTCCGGCGTCGGCTCGCCGGGCTCCACCCAGTCGAGCGCCAGCAGCTCCGGCAACACCACGATCACCTCGGGTACGCCGACCGCGCCCGCCTCCCGCAGCCAGCGCAGGCCGGCGGCCTCGGCGGCGAAGAAGCCCTCCGGCGCCGGTCGGTCGGCGCCCTCCGGCCAGGACTTGGCAAAGACGGAGTGGCCGTCGTCGAGGGTGAGCCGGGCGGCGGCGCAGATGTTTCCACCGGCCACCGGCGTCTCCCGGAGCCGCTGATGGGTCCGGAAGGTCGGGAGGTGTGCCGGATGCGCGCGCAGGTACGCCAGGTCCATCAGCGCACGGTAACCGCTCCTTACGACAGGCAGGTGTCGCCCGACCACATCGGCGCTCTCCACGCACTCGCAGGTGTGGCGTGAGCAGCGAAAACACGCTGAGTAACTGTGGATAAGCCGCGTGTCGTCCACAGGGGTAGCAGGGCCCGGTGGCCCCGCCGCAGGCTTTCGACATGACCTCGACCGAACGCCCTCAGCTCGCCGTCCGCTCACCCGCCGACCTGATCGCCGCTGTGCCGTACCTGCTCGGGTTTCATCCCACCGACAGCGTGGTCGCCGTGGCGCTGGTCGGCCGACAGATCGTCTTCGCCGCCCGGGCGGACCTGCCCGACCCGACCGATCCTCCGGGCGGGCTGGCCGGGCACCTGGCCGGTGTGATCCGCCGGCAGGGCGCGGAGGCCGCCACCGTGGTGGGTTACGGGCAACCGGAGCGGGTCACTCCGGCGGTGGACGCGGTGCGCGACGCACTGAACGACAGCGGCCTGGACGTGCTCGACGCGCTGCGGGTGACCGACGGCCGCTGGTGGTCCTATCTCTGCACCGAGCCCGACTGCTGCCCGCCCGAGGGCCGCCGCTACGACCCGACCGTCAACCGGGTGACCGCCTCGGCCGTCTTCGCCGGTCAGGTCGCGCTCCCCGACCGGGCCGCCCTGGTGGCACAGGTGGCACCGGTGGACGGCCCGGCCCGGGACGCGGCCCGCGCGGCCACCGCCCGCGCCGAGCTGAGACTGGCCGAGCTGATCGAGCAGGCGCCCGAGAGCGACCTGCTCGGCGCTCGGGCGCTGCGCTCCGCCGGGGTGGCGGCGGTCCGCGAGGCCCAGCGCCGGCAGCGGCGGGGCGAGCGGCTCGACGACGACGAGGTGGCGTGGCTGAGCCTGCTGATGACCCACCTGCCGGTGCGCGACCACGCCTGGGAACGCACCGACGGCCGGGACCGGGACATCGCCCTCTGGACCGACGTGCTGCGCCGCGCCGAGCCGGAGGTGGCCGCCGCTCCGGGAGCGCTGCTGGCGTTCGCCGCCTGGCGTGCCGGGCAGGGCGCGTTGGCGGCGGTCGCGCTCGAACGCACGCTCGACCTGCACCCCGACTACTCGCTCGCCCTGCTGCTGGACGACCTGCTCCGGCGCGGCGTGCCCCCGGCCGAGCTGGATGGCTGGCCGTCGGTCGGGATGCCCGGGGTCATCCGCCCCCGCAAACGGAGCCGACGTGGCCGCCGCTGACCGATCTCGCCATCCGCGTGGTAATACCGCTGGTGCTACCGGAATTGATACGCTGGAGGACATGACAGTGAAGCGCTCCGTGAGCCTCCCCGACGACGTCGCGGAATGGCTCGACCAGCAGCCCAACGTCTCGGCCGCCATCACCGCGGCGGTGCGGGCCCAGATGGGCGGCACGCACCTCGGCGAGGTGCTGCGGCGGGCCGGCATCGAGGTGACCGAGGCGGGCAGGGCGCGGTGGCGGGAGCGGCTGGCGACACCCATTCCGGCGGACGCCCTGGCCGAGGGGCGCCGGATGCTGGGGCGCGCCGAATGACCGATCAGATCGCGGTCGTGTTCGACGCGTCGGCGTTGACGGCCTACCTCGAGGGCAACGTCTCGGTGGGGGAGTTGATGCTGGAGGTCGCCGACGAGGGCCGGCAGGTGGCCGTTCCGGCGACCTGTTTGGCGGTCGCCATCGCGGGCGCGGGCGACGAGGTGGGCACCGCGCTACTGGGTCTGATGATGAGCGCTCCGATGATCTGCCTGCTGCCGCTCGACGCCGAGGACGTGCGGGACACCGGCAGGCTGGCCCGCGCCGTGGACGGAGACATCTCGTTCGGCCATGCCGCCCTTGCGGCCCTCACTCACGAGGCGCACTACGCGACAGTGCAACCCAAGGCGGCGGCGAAGGTGCTCCCCACCAACTGGAGCATCCTGGAGCTGGCCTGACTGATGTCTGCTGGGACAACGCGTCAGCCGACGGGGCCGATCTTCTTCGCCAGCCCGACGAAGCCCGCCCAGGCAGCCGGCTCGACTGTCAACGTGCCGCCGTCCCGGTCCTTGGTGTCGCGTACGAGCACGACACCCGGCAGGTTGTCGGCCACCTCGACGCACGCGCCACCGTTCGAGCTGCTGCGGGTGCTCTTGCGCCAACGGGCGCCGGTCAGGTCATCCATGCTCGCGCTCTCATCAGGTCGATGGTCAGGTCTCGCGGTAGCGCTAACGACCTCACGCTATCCCAGACCGCCCAGAGTGGAGCAACGTCATTACTGAGGCGTCCGGCCGACGCCCTCCGTCGAACGATGTACGCGTTGCTCCTGTCCACGGCCGACGCGGCAGGGCAACCACCGCCGGAGAATGATCTCGTGGCTGTTCTCCCTGGTGGTACGAATTGACCCCCGAGTTGCTGCTGTCGCTGGCCGGGCTGGCGTTGGTCGACAGCACCAGCATCGGCACCCTCTTCATCCCGGTCTGGCTGCTCCTCGCCCCCGGGCCGGTCAACGTCCGGCGGATCCTGGGCTACCTCGCCACCATCGCGGCGTTCTACCTCGCGGTGGGGCTGCTGCTGGTCTGGGGCGGCAGCACGCTGGGCGAGGCCCTGGGCGGTGCCCTGGACAACCCGGGCGTCCTCTGGGCGCAACTCGTCCTGGGCGTGGGAATGCTGGTGCTCAGCTTCCGCTACGACGGCAAGCGGCGTCCCCGTACCGGTGGTGTGCTGCGCTGGCGGGACCGGGCCACCGCCGGAGATTCCTCGGCCCGCTGGTTGGTCGGGCTCGCGCTGCTCGCGGCGCTCGCCGAGGTGGCGACCATGCTCCCGTACCTTGGTGCGGTGGGTCTGTTGGCCACCTCGGGAGTGGGCGCGGCGAGCGTGCTGGGGCTGCTCACCGGGTACTGCGTGGTCATGGTGCTGCCGGCAGTGGTGTTGCTGGGTGCCAGGGTGGCCCGCCCGCGACTGGTCGAGCCGGTGCTGGCCCGCCTGAACACCTGGATCGTCACGAAGGCGGGCAGCGCGTTGGGCTGGATCCTCGGCATCGCCGGTTTCCTGATCGCCCGCGATGCCGCCGCGCGGCTGAATCTGTTCTGATCGGCCGGTGACGGGCTGCTCGGGTCAGGCGGGCTGCTCCACGGTGATCCGGTGCGGCCCGGTGTAGATGTTCATCGTCCGGCCGCGCAGGAAGCCGACCAGTGTCATCCCCGCCTCGTCGGCCAGGTCGGCGGCGAGGGTGCTCGGCGCGGACACCGCGGCCAGCAGCGGCAACCCGGCCATCCACGCCTTCTGGGTCAGCTCGAAGCTGGCCCGCCCGGAGACCAGCAACAGGTGCCCGGTGAGCGGCAGCCGTCGTTCCCGCACCGCCCAGCCGATCACCTTGTCCACGGCGTTGTGCCGGCCCACGTCCTCCCTGAGCACCACCAGCTCACCGGCGGGGGTGAACAGCCCCGCCGCGTGCAGCCCGCCGGTCCGATCGAAGCCCCGCTGGGCGGCGCGCAACCGGTCGGGCAGTTCGGCGAGCAGCGTGGCCGGCACGCTGAGCGGATCCGCCGCGACCGGGAAGAGCGATCGGGTGCGGACCGCGTCGATGCTGGCCTTACCGCAGACCCCGCAGGAACTGGTGGTGTAGAAGTTCCGGGACGGGTCGGTGGTCGGTTCCGGTACGCCGGGGGCGAGCACCACGTCCACCACGTTGTACGTGTTCGGCGTCTCCGCGCCGGCGCAGAGTTGCGCGGTCAACACGTCGTCGGTCGACCGGATCAGCCCCTCCGTCAGCAGGAACCCGATGGCCAGGTCCAGGTCGTCGCCGGGGGTCCGCATGGTGACGGCGAGCGGCCGACGTCGGCCGGGGCCGGCCGCACCGACCCGGATTTCCAGCGGCTCCTCCACGGCGAGCGTGTCCGGTCGGCGCACCGACCCGCGCCCGGCGGTCACCGCGTCCAGGTCGATCCGGAGTACGCCCCGTCGATCAGTTGCCCGTCCCATCCCGCCATCCTCCACCCCCGGCCGGCACACCCGCACACCACCGGCCTGCACCAGCCCCGTCCGGACCCGAACCCCGTTCAGACCCGAACCCCGTCCAGACCGAGCGCCCCCTGGCGCGTTGATCATGAAGTTGTCCGCGCGTGTCGTCGGCGTGTCGAGCGATGACTCCATGATCACCGGGGCGAGGGCGAGGGCGAGGGCGAGGGCGGGGGCGGGGGCGAGGGCGAGGGGGCGGGGGCCTGGCCGGGCGGCGGCCTGGCCCGGGGGGCGGTACGGCTACCGTGGCCGGGTGGGGACGTACGCCGCCGTGGTGCTCGCGGGTGGGGCCGCCCGACGGATGGGCGGGGTCGACAAGCCGGCGCTTCCGGTCGGTGGCCGGCCGATGCGTGACCGGGTGCTGGCCGCCGTCACCGACGCGACGGTTCGGGTGGTCGTCGGTGCGACCCACGCCGTGCCGGCGGGGGTGCGGATCGTCCGGGAGGATCCGCCCGGCGGAGGCCCGGTGGCCGCAGCCGCTGCCGGCTTGGCGTTGCTGCCTCCCGACACCGCCCTGGTCGCGCTGCTCGCCGCCGATCTGCCGCTGCTCACCCGGGCCGCGATCGGCGATCTGCTGGACCACCTCGACCGGGACTCCCCGCCCACCGAACCGGGGGACGGCCGGGCTGCGCTGGCCCGCAGCCCTGGCGGCGGCGAGCGGGGCCCTGACGGTGCGTGTTTCGTGGACGGGGACGGGCGGCGGCAGTCGCTCTGCGGTGTCTGGCGGGTCGCTGCGCTGCGGGCAGCGTTGGCCCGGCTGACGGCCGAGCGGGGCGGCAGTCTGTCCGGAGCGCCGGTCCGGGCGCTGCTGGCGGGTCTCGTCGTGCGGGAGGTGGCCTGGTCCGGCGAGGGCCCGCCGCCGTGGTTCGACTGCGACACTGACGAGGACGTACGCCGGGCGGAGGAGTGGGCGCGATGACGGTGATGGACGACTGGGTCACGGCGGTCTGCGCCGAGTTGGAGCTGGACCCGGCCGGGGTGCCGGTGCCGGCGGTGCTGGATCTGGCCCGGGACGTCGCCCACCAGGTGCTGCGTCCGGGTGCGCCGGTCACGGCGTACCTCTTCGGGGTGGCGGTTGGCCGGGGCGCGGACCCGGCGGACGCTGCGGCCCGGCTCAGCGCGCTGGCGGGCACCTGGCCGGTCGAGCTGGGCGCCGACCCCGCGGACCCGACGGCCCCCTGACCGTCGCTGTCCGATCCCGGTCCGGGCTGACTCCACCCAGGGGCGGCGTGGGTAGGGTGATCGTGACGGACGGAGGCGATCATGACGGCTGACCACCCCTCGGCGCCGCACGGTGAGCTGCCCGGTGCTTCGACTGAGCCGGCGGAATCGATCCTGCTCGACGAGCCCAGCACCACCGACCTGCGGGCGAAGGTGACCGAGGCGTGGCGGGAGTTCGCCCGCGCGCTCGCCGTACGGCTGCGGGAACTTCCCGTCGGCACGCACCTCGACGTGACCCTGGACCCCACCGCCTCCGGCACCGGGGACGCCGTCTACTCGATCAGCGTCGACGTGGACGCGGACCGGGTGTTGTCGGCCCGCGCGGTCGGGAACGCCGCCCTGCCGGCGGGCTACCGACTGGACCGGGGCGCGGTGGCGGACATGGTCGCGCTCGGTTGGTCCCCGCCCGGGGTGGTCGCCGGCTCCGGCGGCTCCTTCGGGCTGAACGCCACGACGGCCGAGTCGACCCAGGTCGCCACGCTGCTGTCCCGCACGCTGCGGGACGTGTACGGCGCTCCGCACCCGGCCTTCCTCGTCTATCTGGTGCACGACGCCGAGGGCGAACCGCTGGCCGTGGACCCGCTGGGCACCGCGCGCAGCGAGTTCGGCCCGGACGCCGATGTCGAGGCGGACCTGGAGGAGGCGTTGGCCGAGGCGGCCGCCGCGCAGGTCGAGCGGGACGACGTGCTCGACCTGGCCGACCGGGTGCGCACGGTGGTCTCCACGATGCTCAAGTCGGACACCGACCAGTTGCAGATCGACTCGGACGGCGACATCACCATTCGCGCCGGCTCGGCGATGGTCTTCGTGCGGGTGCGGGACAACCCGCCCCTGGTGGACGTCTTCTCCCCGGTGCTCACCGAGGTGGAGCCGACCGAGCGGCTCTACGTCAAGCTCTCCGAGCTGACGAACCGGATGCCGATCGGCCGCCTCTACTGCGCCGACGACACGGTCTGGGCGTCCATTCCGGTGTTCGGCCGCAACTTCCAGGCCACCCATCTGATGCTGGCGGTGCAGGTGATGACCGGTCTCGCCGATGAGTTGGACGACCGTCTGCACGGCGAGTTCGGCGGCAAGCGGTTCTTCGGTGAGGGTGACAAGCCGGTCCGACGCGAGGACTCGGAGCACCGTACCGGCATGTACCTCTGAGCCCGATCAGGTCACGTCCAGCAGGGTCTTGCCGACCGTCGCGCGCGCCTCGATGGCGGCGTGCGCGTCGGCGGCGTGTTCCAGCGGGAATCGCTGGCCGATGAGCGGCCGTAGCTGGCCGGCCGCCGCGCCCGTCAGGGCCTGTTCGGTGTACGCCCGCATCCGCGCGGGCGGCACGTCCGGCCGGATCAGCGTGATGTGCCGCGCTGCGGCGTCCTCCGCCGGCACCGGGGACCACTCGCCGCTGGCCAACCCGAAGCTGACCATCCGGCCACCCGGGTCCAGCAACTCGAACGCCGTCCGGGCGATTGGGCCGCCGACGCCGTCGAACACCACGTCGACTCCGCCCACCGCGTCCCGGACCTGGTCGGCCCAGCCCGGCAGGCGGTAGTCGGCCGTCAGGTCGGCACCGAGGTCGGGCAGCAGGTCCACCTTGCGCGCGCCGCCGGCCACACCGATCACCCGTGCGCCGGCGCGTGCCGCGAGCTGCACGAGCAGGCTGCCCACGCCGCCCGCTGCCGCCTCCACCAGCACCCGGTCACCGGGGCGGACGCCGGCCGCCTCGAGCAGCATGGTGGCGGTGCGCCCGTCGGCCAGCAGGGCCGCCGCGTCGTCCAGTGCCAGCCCGGCCGGCACCTCGAAGGGTGCGGACGCGTCCACCACCGCCCGTTCGGCGTACCCGCCGGAGCCGCCGGTGGCGCTGACGACCCGGCGCCCGGTCAGCGCCGGGTCGACGTCCGACCCGACGGCGGCGATCACCCCGCCGACGCCGTTGCCCGGGATCAGCGGTGGGGTGAGCCGGAACGGGCCGGGGCGACCGGAGCGTAGCTGCGTCTCGATGAAGGTGATGTTCGCGTGCGCGACGTCGATCAGCACCTGGCCGGGGCCGGGCACCGGGTCGGGCGCCGGGCCGGGCACCAGCACCTCGGGTCCGCCGAACTCGCGTAACCAGATCGCCCGCATGCGGTCCTCCTCGGTCACGGCGGGCGTCGTGCCCGCGCGTAACGGCCAGTCAACTGCCTCAACCGGGGTTGAGGTCAAGGTCGGCCGGGGGACGGGCCCACGCCTGGCGATTCGACCAGCCGGGAGAGCACGATGGTGCTGCGGGTGGAGGTCACGAAGGACTCGGCCCGCAGCCGCTCCAGCGCTGCCTCCAGATGGGCGATGTCGGCGGCGCGCAGGTGCACGAGCGCGTCCGCCTCCCCGGAGACGGTGTACGCGCCGACCACCTCGGGGTGTCGGCGGGCGGCCACGCCGATCTGCGCCGGGGTGGTCCGGCCGGCGCAGAACAGCTCGACGAAGGCCTCAGTGGTCCAGCCGACCGCGGCCGGATCAACGACAGCGGTGAATCCCCTGATCACGCCGGTGGCGCGCAGTCGGTCGACGCGACGCTTGACCGCTGGGGCGGAGAGTGACACCCGAGCGCCGATGTCGGCGAAGGACGCGCGGGCGTCCGCGACGAGTAACGCAATGATTCGCTGATCTACCGCGTCTATCTGCAACGTTCCGCCTCTGGGAAGCAATGCTTGTGGCTGTTTTCAAAGTCCCACGGTACCTACTCTTGGTGACCGTGAACCAGCAGCGTTTCCCGCGAAAGCGGACATATCTCATGTGCTCGCCGGACTATTTCGCGGTCGAGTACGCCATCAACCCGTGGATGGACGTGACCACCCCGGTCGACCGGGACCTGGCCGTCAAACAGTGGGACCGGCTGCGCGAGACGCTTGTCGGCCTCGGCCACGAGGTGCACCTGCTCACCCCCGAGCAGGGCCTGCCCGACATGGTCTACGCCGCCAACGGTGGCTTCGTGGTGGACGGCAGCGTCTACGGCGCCCGGTTCAAGCACGAGCAGCGGGCCGCCGAAGCCGCCGCCCACCACGCCTTCTACGAGGCGCAGGGCTGGCGGTTCATCGCACCCAGCGAGACCAACGAGGGTGAGGGCGACTTCGCGTACGTGCCGGAGGCGCACGGTGGGCTGATCCTGGCCGGGCACGGCTTCCGCACCGAGATTCCGGCGCACGCCGAGGCGCAGGAGGCGCTGGGCCGTCCGGTGGTGTCGCTGCGCCTGATCGACCCCCGCTTCTACCACCTGGACGTGGCGCTCGCGGCCATCGACGACGCGAACATCGTCTACTTCCCGGGCGCGTTCTCCGCGGCCAGCCAGCGGGTGCTCACCCAACTCTTCCCGGACGCGGTGATCGCCGACGACGAGGACGCGATGGCCTTCGGGCTCAACCTGGTCAGCGACGGCGCGAACGTGGTGCTCAACAGCGAGGCCACTCGCCTGGCCGGCAAGCTCAAGGCGGCCGGGTACACCCCGGTCCCCGTCGAGCTGGCCGAGCTGAAGAAGGGCGGCGGCAGCGTGAAGTGCTGCATCGCCGAACTGCGGCACTGACCCGCGAACGTCTCGGGGCCGGCCTCCCACTGGGAGACCGGCCCCGAATCGTGTTGCGGGTGGGCGTTCAGCCCAGGGTGGCCAGCTCGTTGATCAGCACGTTCGACATGACCTGACCGTCGCGCTGCACCTCGCGCAGGTACCACTTCTGCTGCGGGGTACGCGGCTGGTTGAACTGCCAGATGCCGCGCGGGCTGTCGATCTGGCCGATCTTGCCCAGCGCCAGGTTGACCTGCTGCGGCGTGGGCTTCCCACCGGCCAGCTGGATGGCCTGGTCGAGCACCTGCGCCGCGTCGTACGACGCCATCGCGTACGTGGTGGGGGTGGCCTGGTACTTCTTGCGGTACGCCGAGGCGAAGACCCGGTTCGACGTGTTGTTCAGGTCGGCCGAGTAGTTCAACGCGGTCTGGATGCCCAGCGCGTTGTCCTTCAGGTTCTCCAGCACCGTGCCCTCGGTGAGGAAGCCGGGTGCGTAGATCGGCCCGGCGAACTTCTCGCGCAGCTGCTTGATGAACTCCACCGCCGCCGCTCCGGCAAAGAAGCAGAAGACCGCAGTGGGATTCTTGGACAGCGCCTTGTTGATGTCCGAGGCGTACGTCGTCTTGCCGGGGTTGGGGGCGGCGCTGGTGTAGGTCACCGCGTCGCGGATCCGCGGGTCGCTCGTGCCGAACTCCTGCCGGAAGCCGCGGACCACGTCCGGGCTGCCGACGTTCTCCGGCATGACGATCGCGACGCGGGCGTTCGCCGGCAGTTGGTCGCGCAGGTAGCGGCCCAGCGCCCGGCCGGCCTCGTCGAGCACGTACGAGGTCCGCCAGATGTAGAAGACGCTCTGCAGGCTGCTCGGTGAGGCGTTGGAGCCGATCAGCGGGACCCGGGCCTGCTCCACGGTGTCCCGGATGCCGACCATCACCGCCGAGTTGACCACGCCGGTGAGCGCCAGCACGCCCTGCTTGAGCAGGCCCTCGACGGCGGCCTTGCCGGTCTTTGCGGTCTCGCCCTCGTCGGCGGTCAGCAGCTCCACCGGGTGACCACCCAGCCGCTGGTCGTGCAGGTCGAGGAAGAGCTGGAAGCCATTGGTGATGTCGTCGCCGATGCTCTTGAAACCGCCGGCCTGCGGCGTGATCAAACCGATCTTGACCGGGCTGCGGTCGGCAGCCGATTCGGCGTCACTGTCTGAGCCACACGCGGCGACGAACCCGGTGGTACCGAGCGCGGCCAACAGTTGGAGCGCCCGCCTGCGATTCATCTGCGACACCGAGTTCCTTCCACGGAAGCGTTACAGGGGCCGAACACCGCCCCCTCCGGCGTTCTACCTGGTCCGCGACGCTGCGTCAATGGCTAGTGATCATCGTGCAGGGACCGCAACACAGCAGGGACCTGAGGCCAGGCGACGGACTCCGGGTCGATCAGCCCGAAATGCTCGCATCCAGGCAGTTCAACAAGGGAGATATCGGAACCTGCGGCACGAGCCGCCGCGACGAAATCGCGGCTCATCTCCACCGGAACCTGATGATCGTCCGAGCCATGCACGACTACTGTCCGTGCCCGTATCGGTACCAACATCCGTGGATCCGCTGCCGCATACCGGTCCGGGACCTGCTCCGGGCCGCCGCCGAGCAGCGCGGCAACCGCGCCAGAGTCCAGATCTCGCCGGTACGCCTCGCCCAGGTCCGCCACCGGGGCCAGGGCGAGCACCCCGCCCACCGTCGCCGGGGCGGTGGCCGCCACGTACAGCGCCAGGTGGCCGCCTGCGGAGTGCCCGACCAGGATCGGCGCGGCCAGGCTCACCCGACCGGGCAGCGCCTCGGCCGCCAGCGCGGGCAGCTCGGCCACCCCGGTCAGTACATCGGTCAGGGTGCCCGGCCAGCCGCCCCCCGGCTGCCCCGTGCGGCGGTACTCCAGCTGCGCCACCAGGTAGCCGTCAGCGGCGAGGGCAGCGGCCAGCGGGCCGGTGTGCCGCCGGTCGTACTCGGCCCGCCAGAACCCGCCGTGCAGGACGACGACCAGCGGCCGCGCCGGCCCGGCTCCCGCCGGGAGGCGCAGATCGGCCACCTGGTTCGGGTCGTCCCCGTACGCCACGGTCCGGTCCGGCTCCGGTGCGGGCCGGGTCAGCACGGCGCGCGGGTCCACAGACATGGCGCGACGGTAGCGCGCCCCGCCCGGGTGGTTCGGCCCCGGGAGTCGGTCCCGGGCGGAATGGCTCGCGCCCGCTGGGTAAAGATGGACCCCATGACCGAAGCGCGCTCCGCTGGACAGAACGACGAGCCCGGCCCCGACGACTCCGGCCACCCCGGCACCGTTGTGGTGGTCGGCCCGGACGGTCGGCCGATCGGCACGATGCAGACCGACGAGGGCCACGGCGAGGACCCGACCCGCCTGGTCGAACAGCCGGCCAAGGTCATGCGGATCGGCAGCATGATCAAGCAGTTGCTGGAGGAGGTGAAGGCGGCACCGCTCGACGACGCCAGCCGCAACCGGATGCGGGAGATCCACGAGCGGTCGATCGTCGAGCTCAAGGAGGGCCTCGCCCCCGAGCTGCGCGACGAGCTGGAGCGCATCTCGCTGCCCTTCGCCGAGGACAAGGCCCCCAGCGAGGGCGAGTTGCGGATCGCGCACGCCCAGCTCGTCGGCTGGCTGGAGGGTCTGTTCCACGGCATCCAGGCGGCCCTGGTGGCCCAGCAGATGGCCGCCCGGGTGCAGCTGGAGCAGATGCGCGGTGGCCGGCAGGCGCTGCCCAGTGGCCCCGGCGGGGTCGTCCCCGGGATGCCGGGCATGGGCCAGCCGGGCGGCGGCGAGGGTCACAACACCGGCCAGTACCTCTGACCTCAGTCCAACCCGAAGATCTTTTCCAGGTACGCCGCCACGCCGTCCTCGGTGTTCGCTGTCGTCACGTCGTCGGCGACCGCCAGGACGGCGCGGTGCGCGTTGGCCACCGCCACGCCACGCCCGGCCCAGGTCAGCATCGGTACGTCGTTCGGCATGTCGCCGAAGGCCAGCACGTCCTCCGCCGCCACCCCGATCTGGTCGCAGTACCAGGCCAGACCCGCCGCCTTGGTCACGCCGGTCGCGGAAATCTCCACCAGCCCGGAGGACGACGAGTGCGTGGCCTCGGCCAGGCCCGCCACCGCCCTGGCGATCAACTCGGCGAAGGCGTCCGGGTCCTGCTCGCCGGCTCGGGCGAGAAGCTTCACCGCCGGAACCGACAGCAACTCCTCCGGCGTCTCGATCGGCCGGATGCCGTCGGCGTCGGCGTCCCAGCGCAGCGGATAGTGCGCCTCGTGTCGCATCTCCCGGCTGTTCAGGATCTCCACGGCGAAGCTGATTCCCGGCACCTCGGCCCGTAGCCTCCGGGCCACCTCGGCCAGATGATGCGGCGCGAGCGGGTCAGCCCGCACCACCTCGTCGGAGAACGGGTCGTAGACCACGGCGCCGTTGGCACAGATCGCCGGCAGCGGCTTGACCAGCTGGTCGTACACCATCTTGAGCCAGCGGACCGGACGGCCGGTGACCAGGACGACCGGCGTGCCTCGCGCGGAGATCCGCGCGAGCAGGTCGGCGGTGCGTGGGCTGACGGTGTGGTCGTCGCGGATCAGCGTGCCGTCGATGTCGGTGGCGATCAGGCGGGGCGTGTCTCCCATTACCGGGACAGTAGCCGGTCCAGATACACCGCCACCCCGTCGTCGTCGTTGCGCAATGTCACCTCGTCGGCGACGGCGCGCAGAGCGGGGTGCGCGTTGGCCACCGCCACCCGCGACCAGCCGGCCCACTCGAACATCGGCAGGTCGTTGGGCATGTCACCGAAGACCAGCACATCGGCCGGGTCGACCCCGAGGGTCTGCGCCACCACGGTCAGCCCGGTCGCCTTGTCCACCCCGGGCGGGCAGATCTCGATGAACCCGAGCCCGGCCTGGGTGAGCGTGGCGACCTGCGGCGGCACGATCCGGCGGGCCACCGCCAGCAACTCGTCCACGTGGTGGTCGGCGGTCCGGGCAAAGGCCTTGATCACATCGCAGGCGAGGCACTCGTCGCGCGTGCGCTCCTCGAAGCGGTCCTGGTAGGGCCAGCTCTCGTGATAGTCGCCCCAGAGCGGGGCGTCATGCTCGTCGGACGCCTCGACCATCACGGTCAGCGGGCCGACCTCCGCCTCCAGGTCGGCGAGCAGCCGGGCGAGCACCTCGGCGGGCAACCGCTCGTCGCGGAGCACCACCGGGCCGCTCGGGTCGCTCTGGTCGACCACCCGCCCACCGCCGGCCATCACCAGGAAGTCGGCGGCGCGGATGTCGTTGCGGGTCAACTCGGTCAACCGAGGGCCGCGTCCGGTCGCGCCGACCACCGGAATTCCGGCGGCGCGCACCCGGTCGAGCACCCCATGGGTGTACGCGGAGACGGTGTCATCGCTGCGGACCAGCGTCCCGTCGAGGTCGGTCGCGATCAACTTGGGCAGTCCCGGGCGGGTCATCGTTCCTCCTTCGCCCGCCGCCGTCGCACCTGCCATGGCCAGGGAGTGCGAGGCCCGGCGTGACGGCGGGCAGCAACCGTACCTCGCGGAACGGGTCGCATCCATGGCTTCCAGGCGAATCGGACGCCAACCCGCAGCGCCCGTGCGGTGTCCCCTTGTGTCCCCGCACGCCCTTCGTTTCCCCGCAGGCCCTTCGTTTTCCCGCACGCCCTTCGTTTTCCCGCACGCCCTTCGTTTCCCCGCACGCCCTTCGTTCCCCGCGCGCCCTTCGTTCCCCGCGCGCCTTCGTTCCTCCGCGCGCCTTTGTTGCCCCGCGCACCCTTGTTTCCCGCGACCTTGCACTTCCGGTCGCCGTGCTGCCCTTGTGGGCGTTATGCCGCATCAGAAGCGAGGCCCGTCCGCCAGATCGACGCTCACGCCAAGATCGTGCTCAATCAAGGAAGTCAACGCTATTGCGTTAGGCGGAACGGCTGTTCGTCAACCGGCGCCACCTCGCCGATCATGCAGTTGTGGTGGGCAACAAAACGCCCGTAAACCACTAAGCCGGGCACCATAACTGCATGATCGCCGCGCGCGCACTGCCCCTGCTCCGCGATCTTGCGCTTTGTGTCGCGACATAAGGTGCATTACACCCCATGTCGACAGCCGCAGCCGCAAGATCGGCGCGAACTTCTCGCTCCACCTACGGTGATCGACCAGGAGCCCCTTCTTCAGCACGGGTTGACCCGCCGGCCACAGCGCTAACGCAATGGTGTTGACATCCATGTTCAAGCATGATCTTGGCGTGGGCGTGGGCGTGGGCGTGGGCGTGGGCGTGGGCGTGGGCGTGGGCGTGGGTGTGGGCGTGGGTTGAGGTGGGGTGGTGTGACGGTGGGGGTGGGTTAGGGCTGGGGGTCGGGGCGGGCGAAGGGGGCGGCGGGGGTGACGGTCAGGTCGGCGGGGGCGGGGAGGCCGTCCTCGATCGGGTCGCGGTCTCGACGGCGGCGCCAGGGGCGCGGTGCTGGCGCGTCGGCGGGCCGGTCGTCGTCCGGTGGCCCGGCGAACGCGCCGGGGGGTGCGGCGGGCGCCAGCCGCAGCGCCGCCGCGAACAGCACACAGGCGGCGAACGCCATCACCAACCCACGGCCGTACTCGGCCTGGAAGCCGTCCTGGGGCGAGTAGAAGAAGTTTCGCTGACCGGGGTCGTTGAGGGTGGCCGTGGCGGCCACCAGCAGCACCAGCAGGGCGCCGGCCAGGGTGAGACCGGCCAGCCGGGCGTTCGGTCGCACGGCCGCTGTGCCGCGCAACGCCAGCGTCACGGTGCAGACGAGGGCGAGAAGCCCGACCAGGTAGCCGACTCCGAAGCCACCGACCTCGGACACCCCGGCGGGCACCTCGATCGTCGCGTTTCCCTCGGGCCCGCCGTTCGGCAGGCTCATCACCACCCACTCGCCAATGAGCGAGGCGATCGCGGCCACCGCGCCCAGGCCGGCGAGCAGCAGAGGTAGCCGGGGATCCTGCGCGAAGTAGGCCAGGGACCAGGCGAACCGGCGTCGCGCGGGCGGGTCGACGGCACCCCACTCGATCACGGCCGGGGACTCGGAGCGGTCGCCCTGCCGCGGGATTGGAAGCTCCTCGGACATCGGCCACCCTTCCGCCGGTCACGGACCTGGGTCGCATCATGGCACAGCAAGCTGGTGGTGACAGGGATCGCAGGGCTGGCGAGCGCGCCGGTCTGTCGCTCGGCGGTCGCCTTTCCGCTAGCGTTTGCCCCATGCCAATCCGTACCGCTTCAGCACAGTGGCAGGGCAATCTCACCGAGGGCGCGGGCACGGTCCGCACCGGTAAGGGCGGCCTGTCCGGCAACTACTCCTTCAAGTCGCGCTTCGAGGAGGGTGAGGGCACCAACCCCGAGGAGCTGATCGCCGCCGCGCACGCCGCCTGCTTCTCGATGGCGTTCTCCAAGGCGCTTGCCGACGCGGGCTCGACGGCCACCTCGGTCGAGACCACCGCCAAGGTGCACCTGGACAAGACCGACGCCGGCATGACCGTGACCCGGATCGACCTGGAGACGGTCGGGCAGGTCCCGGGCATCGACGACGCGGAGTTCCAGAAGCTCGCCGAGGCCGCCAAGGCCAACTGCCCGATCTCCCGCCTGCTCTCGCCGGGTGCCGAGATCACCCTCAGCGCCCGCCTGGCTGCCTGAGCGAGCCGACCCACACCGTACGTCCACGGAAGGAGCCTCCGCCCGGTCCCGGGTGGTCGCTTCTTCCGTGCATGTGCGGATGACGGCCCACTGTCGTCCAGCAGGACCGGGTCGGGTGCCCCCGCGTCGGGCACAATGGGCGAGGTGCCGGTGGAGATGAGCCGTGAGCGCTTCGAGGAGTTGGTCGGCGAAGCCCTCGACGAGGTGCCCGAAGAACTGCTCGGCCTGATGAACAACGTGGTGATCCTGGTCGAGGACGACCCACCACCGGGAGAGGTCGACCTGCTCGGCCTCTACGAGGGGCATGCGCTCACCGAGCGCGGCTGGAACTACTCCGGTGTGCTGCCGGACCGGATCTTCATCTACCGCCATCCGATTTTGCGGATCTGCGACAACGATGAGGACGTCATCGACGAGGTGGCGGTGACCGTGGTGCACGAGATCGCCCACCACTTCGGCATCGACGACGCGCGGTTGCACGCGCTCGGCTGGGGCTGAGCCCCGCCGCTCGACGTCCGCCCGCTCGCGTCGTACGACCACGCCGCGCCGCCCGGCTGATGGCCGGTGCTTGCCGAGGTCGCCTACCGTCGGTGCAGCGAACGTGACCCTATTCAGGAGGCCCTTTCATGCGCAGCGAGCTGTTCTCCGCGGAAAATCTGGAGAAGGAGTCCGCGCAGCCCGGCATGCGGTTGCAGAACTCCAAGATGTTGAAGATCGAGCTCAACGGCGAGGCGATGGCCCGGGTCGGGTCAATGGTCGCCTACCAGGGGAATGTGCAGTTCCAGGCGCTGGGCTCGGGCGGGCTCGGCAAGTTCCTCAAGCAGAAGCTCACCGGCGAAGGCGTCCCGCTGATGAAGGTCACCGGCCAGGGTGACGTGTTCCTCGCCGAGCTGGCCAAGGACGTGCACATCATCGACCTGGAGCCGGGCGACGCCCTCTCCATCAACGGGTCCAGCGTGCTCGCCTTCGACTCCACCCTCCAGTACGACATCAGGATGGTCGGCGGCGCCGGGATGGCGTCCTCGTCCGGCCTCTTCAACTGCGTGTTCAGCGGCTACGGGCGGATCGCCATCACCACCAAGGGCACCCCGGTCGTGCTCAACGTGGACGCCCCGACGTACGTCGACCCGCAGGCTGCGGTCTGCTGGTCAGCCAACCTCCAGACCGGCTACCACCGGGCCGAGCAGCTCGGCCTCGGCACACTGCTCGGCCGCCGCACCGGTGAGTCGTTCACCATGAGCTTCGCCGGTCAGGGCTTCGTCGTGGTGCAGCCGTCCGAGGAGCCGCCGGTGATGGGCAGCGGCCAGCAGCAGCAGGAGGGCGGCCTGCTCGGCGGCCTGCTGAGCTGACCACAGCGGCCCGGGGGCGTTCCCGATCTGTTGAGGCGATCGGTCGTGGCGTCGGGGCGCCCCCGGTCAGGTCAACTCGCCGGTTCGCAGTCGGGCCAGCCAGGCCGCCGCGTCGGCGTAGTCGACGTCGGAGAGGCCGGCCGGCGCAGGCACCGGGCGTTCGCCCGCAGCCTCGGCCCACCGGTGCCGGGGATAGGAGCCGAGGAAGCGGACGTCGGCACAGACCCGGCGGAGCCCCTGCAACGCCTCACCCAGGCGTACGTCGGCCACGTGGCCGGTGCAGTCCAGGAAGAAGACGTAGCGGCCCAGCGCCTCGCCGGTCGGACGGGACTCGATCCGAGTGAGGTTGACCCCCCGGACGGCCAACTCCATCAGTACGGACAGCAGCGCGCCGACCCGGTCGTGGGCGATGTAGACCGCGAGCGAGGTGAGGTCGTCACCGGTCGGCGGCGGGGGCGGCCCGGGGCGGGACACCAGCGCGAACCGGGTCACCGCGTCCGGGTGGTCGGCGATCTTGTCGGCGAGGATCGTGAGTCGGTGCCGGGAGGCGCCGATCGGTGCGCAGATCGCCGCGTCGTACTCACCCGCGCCGGCACCGGCGGCGGCCGCGCCGTTGGAGAGCACGTCGACCACCACCGCGTCGGGCAGGTGGTCGCGCAGCCAGCCCCGGCACTGGGTGGACGCCTGTGGATGGGCCGCCACGGTGCGGATCGAGGACAGCGAGGTGCCGGGCCGGGCGGCGAGCACGAACTCCACCGGCAGGATCACCTCCCGGGTGATCACCAACGGCTCGCCCTCGGCCATCTCGTCCAGCGTGACGCCCACCGCGCCGCCGATCGAGTTTTCCAGCGGCACCAGCGCGGCGTCGGCGTCGCCGGCGCGGACGCTGTCCAGCGCCTCTCCGACGCTGCGGGCGGGCGTACGGGTGCCGCGCTCGGCGGCAGGTATGGAACGCAGGGCCTGCTCGGCGAAGGTGCCCTCCGGCCCGAGGAAGACGAAACGTGTCGGCGGTGTTCCCGGCATGACGATCAGCCTACGCACCCGGTCCCTCGGCCGGGCCGGCGTCGCAGGCGAGGGTGCGGATCCCGGCCGGGCTGGTGGCGCGTACCTCGATGGTGCAGACGTCCGTGCCGGCGGTGACCAGGACCGGGGAGTTGGGCTCGCCGCGGGTGATCACCTGGAGTTCCTCGTGCCCGGTCACCGCCAGCACGGTGAACTGCCAGTCGGCGGCGCAGAGCGGCCCGGTGCGGACCTGGACCCGGACGTTCGCCGGCAGCACTCCGGCCCGGCCGCGCAGCAGTTGCAGCACCCGCTGCCCGGTCGGCCCGTTGCGGCAGGGGGTCGCGACCAGCCCGGCGTCCGGGGTGGGCGTGACCGTACCGAGAGACGGTGTGGTGGTCGGCGGGGTGGCCGGTGTGGTGCTCGGGTTGGACGGCGTCGGGGCCGCGGTGTGGGTGGGCACGCTGGTCGGCTCCTCCAGCCCGGGTGGGGCGCCACAGCCGGCCAGTGCCGCGACGGCGAGCGAGGTGAGCACCATCGGCAGGGCTACGGCGATACCCCGGGCAGGAACGCGTTCGGCGGCCCGGCCAGGAGCCGCCGCCGGTGGGGTGGGCATCGTCGCCCGCGGTGCGGGGGGCGCGGGGTGGGGCGGGGTGAACGGCACGGGCCGATCCTCGGGACATCGGAGAATTCGCGGCCGGGGGTGGCCGAGCCCATCGTAGGGTGAGCGGCCGATCGGGTGAAGGTCAGCCGGTGACCCGGTGCCCGGCGCGCTGGAGCGCCGTCGTGCCCTCGGTCAGCCGGACGGTCGGCACCAGCAGATAGTCGGTATCGAACGTGGAGAACGTGACGGCGCTGACCCGTGCCTCGGCGAGCGGGTCGACGAGCGCGGCCAGGCTGCCGGTGCCGGCCAGCGCTACCGGGGCGGTGACCCGCAGGCAGCGCCAGGTGGTCTCCATCACGGCCTGGGCTGGCGCCCGCTCGGCCGGGCAGATCACGGAGATCCCGTCGGAGG
Source organism: Micromonospora sp. NPDC005220 (assembly GCF_040607895.1). Classification (NCBI taxonomy): domain Bacteria; kingdom Bacillati; phylum Actinomycetota; class Actinomycetes; order Micromonosporales; family Micromonosporaceae; genus Micromonospora; species Micromonospora sp. NPDC005220. The sequence continues at coordinate 81,882 of NZ_JBEXHP010000007.1, read as the reverse complement.
TCCAGCTCACCGTCACCACGTCCGCGCCGCGTAGCCCGCTCGACAGCGCGTACGGCAGGGTGGTGCCGGCGGCCAGCCGACACACAGCGTATTCCCCCGGCAGCAGAGCGATATCGAGCATGAGGGCACCCTACGGCCTTCGTGCGGGCCCACCCCGGCAACGCCGCGTGCGGCGCATGACACACTCCGCCGCAGGTCAGACCTCGGAGAAGAAGGTGAGTGAGCCGGCCACGGTGCCGTCGGTGAGCACCGGTGTGGAGATCGCGTCGACTGTCGCGTCGGAGCTGTTCGCCGAGGCGGCCTGAACCCGGAGCAGCCCACGGGCGAGTCGGCCGGAGGAGAGCGCCAACAGGGGCGGGATCTTGTCGATCTCGGCTTCGGTCAGCTCACCCCGGTTGGCCGTGAAATCGAGCAGGCGTAGCCCGCCGTCGAGCAGCGGTCGCCCGATCAGCCCGGCCGGCTCACCGAGGCAGAGCAACTCGCAGCCGGCCGCGGAGATCGCCACCACTCGGGTGTCGGCGTCGATCAGCAGACACGGCTCGTCGGCCCGGGACACTGTCGACGACCATTGGCCGACGTTGTCGCACTCCGGCTCTGTTGAGGCCCGCACCGCCGGCACGAACGCTTCCGAGAGCGAAAGTTCGACGTGGGCCACCGCGCCTCCTATGTGCACCGATCGACTGTCCACGCTAGCGGGTCGCCGACGGTATCACCGAGCGCACCGGGTCGCCGGGCGCGCAACGTGAACCGAGGCGACCGGAGACGGCGCGGAGACCGGTGAGGTGGAGGGGGGACCGGAGCCGCGTGGCGTCGCCGGTGACGTTACCGGCGGTGGGCCGGCTTGTCAGCGGCCGTTCGGCCCTCGTCGTACCACCGGTAGTCGGCCGTTGGACGGTACGTGCCGTTCAGCCAGGTGCCGGGGTGCTGTGCGACCCGGGAAAGCTTCTCGGCGGTGGCGGGGCTGATCCGGCTGCCGCCGGCGACCAGCAGCCGGTCCAGTTCCCGGTGGGTGGCCATCAGACAGTCCTTCGGAAGGCCGTAGACGCTGATCACGCCGGAGCCGACGAAGGTCAGCACCGGTGTCACCGGAACGGGCAGCCCGACAGCGTCGGAGAGTGCCTTGCTGGCCCGTTTGGCGTCCCGCCGGCACTCCGCCACGTACGGGGGGCGCTTGCCGTTGATCTGCACCACGTCTCCGGCGACGAGCACGCGGGCCCGGCCGTGGTCGGCGATGGTCACGGCGAAGAGGCCACTCGGCCCGATGGCGAGGAACCCGGCCCGGTCGTCCTGGCCGCGGTCGAGGATGTCTGTCGCGTCGGTGCGCGGCCACTCGATCACGTGCCAGGCAGGCCCGAGATGGTCGAGTTGGCCCAACGCCCGTGCCCCGGCCGCCTCCAGGCGGCGTGCACCCCGCTCGGCCCGACGTCGGCGGGCCCATTCGAGCGGTGTCGGACGGACCGGTTCGAGAACCCCCGGCGCCTCGACGCGGGGGTGTGGCACCGCGACGGGCGGCAGTGCCCGAGCGGACGGTACGGCTCGTCGTGCGGGAAAGACAGTCATCGCGACCTCCGGCAAAAGGTCCCTCGAAGTTATGTCCTCACTACCCTACGTTGCCACTACCGGTGTTCGGCAAGCCGGAGCGCCGGAGTGACTGTGGATGAATGCCATATTCATCCACAGTTCTTTTCTCGGATGCCGCTAAACCCTGCCCTACGCTGCGGGAGTGACCCACTACGTCGACAGTGAAGTCGGGCGGCTCGGCACCGTACTGCTGCACCGGCCCGGCCCCGAACTGGCCCGGCTCACCCCTCGCAACAACGATTCGCTCCTGTTCGACGCGATCCCCTGGGTGGGGCGCGCCCAGGAGGAGCACGACGCGTTCGCCGCCGCGCTGCGCGAGCGCGGCGTGGAGGTGCTCTATCTGGCCACCCTGCTGGCCGAGACACTCGCCGTCGCGGACGCCCGGGCCGAACTCACCGAGCAGGTGCTGCGCTCCCGACGGCTCGGCGACGCCCTGCGCGCCCGCGTCGCCGACCACCTCTCCTACCTGGACCCGGCCGCCCTGGCCGACGTGCTCACCGCCGGGCTGGCCCACGAGGAGTTGCGGATCAGCTCGGAGCGACCGGGTGGGCTGGTCTACACGCTGATGGACCGACACGACTTCATCATCGATCCGCTGCCCAATCTGCTGTTCACCCGCGACTCGTCGCTCTGGATCGGCGACCGGGTCGGTGTCACCAGCCTGGCCATGCCGGCCCGCCGCCGCGAGACCACCCTGACCGACGCCATCTACCGCCACCACCCCCGGTTCGCCGGCACCGAGTTCGTCTACCGCCCCGGCCTGGAGCACCTGGAGGGCGGGGACGTGCTGCTGCTCGCACCCGGGGTGCTGGCGGTCGGGGTGGGCGAGCGGACGACCCCGGCCGGTGCCGAACGCCTCAGCCGGCAGGTCTTCGCCGCCGGCCTGGCCCACACCATCCTGGTGGTGCCGATCGCCCAGAAGCGCGCCACCATGCACCTGGACACCGTGTGCACGATGGTCGACGTGGACGCCGTCCTGATGTATCCCAACATCGCCAGCACGCTGTCCGCGTACACGGTGATCGCCGGCGGGGACGGCGAGGACCCGCGGGTGGACGGGCCGGCGCCGTTCCTGCGGGCCGCCGCCGACGCGATGGACCTCGACCTGCTCCGGGTCATCGACACCGGGCTGGACCCGGTCACCGCGGAACGCGAGCAGTGGGATGACGGCAACAACACCCTCGCGCTGGCCCCCCGGCTCTGCGTCGGCTACGAGCGCAACACCGAGACCAACGCCCAACTGGAGCGGGCCGGCATCGAGGTGATCCCGATCGCCGGATCCGAGTTGGGCTCCGGTCGGGGCGGACCGCGCTGCATGTCCTGCCCGATCACCCGCGACCCGCTACCCGTCGCCGGCTGAACGCGCGACGACCGGGCCGTCACCCGGGCTGAGCGGAGGACCGGGCCGTCACCCGGGCTGAGCGGACGACCGGGCGTCACCCGGGCTGAGCGGACGACCGGGCCGTCACCCGGGCTGAGCGGACGACCGCACCCACCGCCCGGCTGGGCGCGACGACGGCTCGGCTCAGCGCAGGGTGAGCTGGCGGCCGAGCAGCCCCTGGCGGGCCCGGCGGCCGGCGGCGTCGAGGGGCTCGGTGACGGCGAGCGCCTCGGCGTACCGCTTGGCGAACTGCGCCACCGGCTCCTCCCACTCGGCGGCCGGGGTGTCCTCCGGCAGATCCCAGACCGGCACGAGCCGACCGTGCGCGCGGAACATGCCAGCGAACTTGGTCTGCTCGCCGAGCGTCAGCGTGCCGGCCGCGCCGAGTCGGGCCAGCGCGTCCAGGGCGGCGTCCTCGTCGTCCGGCAGCACCCAGCGCACGTGGGCCTTCTCCGGCACCTGACACCAGTACGCGGCCTTCGCCGCGGTCAGCCGCACCGTCGGGTAGATGGCCGCGTTCGCCCGCTCCAGCGACGCCTGGACGGTCGGATCGTCGGCGGCCCCGGGGTCGAGCCAGAAGTCGAAACCGTCGTGCATGGTGATGTCCAGCGGGCCGTCCACGAGGATGTCCTGGAGGCGGGGCCCGGGGCCGGGCAGCGGCGCCACGGTCACCTGGCCACCCGGCTCGGCACGCAGCGCGCTCAGCAACGCGTCGGCCAGATCCCGGGAGACGTCGCCGGACTGCTGGTGGCGCTGGAGACCGATGAGCACCCGGCCGTCCGGCTTGGTGATCGCCGGGGCGGCCATCGGCAGCACCGTGGCGAGCGTCGCGGCCCGGTCACCGAACTCCTCGACCAGCGCGGGCGCGAGCCGCAGCGGGGCGGAGGCGGCGGGCACCAGTTCGCGCAGCGCGATCCATTCTGACTCGTCCACCAGCCCGTCGAACGGACGCGGCACGAAGACGTCCCGCACCTTGTCGCGACGGGGGGTGCTGTCGGCGGCGGTGCGCTGGCTCTTTCGACGCTTACTCACGGCGTCACAGCCTAGAGCCCCGAGCGGCTCGCCGTGGCCGGGACCCGCCCGAGCCGACTCAGCCCGCCGGCACCAGGTCGGGTCGGGGTGCCGGCACCGGGTCGAACTCCGCCCAGACGCGCTGGCCCATGCCGTCCTGCTCGACGCCCCAGCGGGTGGCCAAGCCGGCCACGATGTGCAGCCCGCGCCCGTCCGCCGCGTCCGGGCTGGCCGTCCGGAGTCGTGGCCCGGTGCTCGCGCCGCCGCCGTCGGTGACCCGCAGCTGGATCTGTGCGCCCTGCGCCGAGGGCCGCAGCCGCCAGGCAACCCGGATCACGCCGCCGGGCAGAGGTCGGGCGTGCCGCACCGCGTTGCCCACCAGCTCCGCGAGCACCGCGATCAGGTCCGCGAGGAGCCTCGGGGGTACGGCGTCCGCCAGCTCGGCGGCGAGCCGGTGTCGGGCCAGCCGTGCCCCGGCCGGGTGGTGGGGAACCACCACGCACCAGGCTCGATCCCTCACTGCCGCTGCCACCGTCGCCTCCACGTCGCGCCACCCTCGGTCAACCGCGTGGTAGCCGCACCTCTGCGACCGTACCGCCGCCGGTCCTCGGACGTAGGGATACCCATCCATTCTGCTGTTCAACGATCCGGCGGACGAGATAGAGGCCGAGTCCGGCCCCCGGATAGCCGCGACGGTCGCCGGACTCGCCCTGCCAGAACCGGTCGAAGGCCCGTTCCACGTGCTCGGGTCGGATGCCGATGCCCTGGTCGCTGACCCGGAACGCGACCAGTTGACCGTCGACCGAGGCAGTGATCTCGATGGGCGAATCCGGGGCCGAGTACTTACCGGCGTTCGTCGTCAACTCGGTCAGCACGGTGGCGAGGCTGGGCCGGTGACCGAGCGCCTTGGGCAGATCGCTGGGGAGGCGGAGCACCAGCCGGCGGCGCAGCTCGGCTGGCAGGTCCACGACGGCGGAGCGCAGCGCCTCGCCGAGGTCGAACGGGGTGGGCGGGTCGTCGCCCGGCCCCACCTCGGCCGCCGAGGTGAGCAGCCGGTCGACCAACCGGGCCAGTTCGTTGGCGCGTTGCCCGATGACCCGGGCCGCCTGCCGTCGGTCGACCTCGGTCAACGACTCCCAGTGGTCGGTGAGGGTGTCCGCGTACCCCTTGATGACGGTGACCGGGGTCCGCAACTCGTGGCTGGTCACCGCGACGAACAGCTCCCGGTCGTGGTCGCGGCGCTGCTGGTCGGTGATGTCGCGGAAGGTGACCACCCGCAACGTGCCCGGGCCGGGCAGCTCGCCGGAGGTGATCCGCAGCCAGCGGCCGTCCGGCATCCGGTGGTCCCGAACCTGCCCGGAGGGCGGCAGCGGGAACGGCAACGGGCGGCTCAACGCCTGCTCGACCGTCCGGCCGGTGACCTGGGCGGCGGCCGGGTTCCAGAGCCGGACGTACCCGTCCCGGTCGACCACGGCGAGCCCGTCGGCGAGGGCCGCCACCACCGGGCCGTCGCCGTGCACCGGCAGGCCACTCTGGTCGCCGTACATGTGCCCGACGCAGGACGCGAGGTAAGCCACCACTCCCTGCTGCTCGGCGCCCGGCTCGTCATCGCCCGGATAGAACGCGTGCAGGCTGCCGACGGTGTGACCGCCGATCTCGGCCCGGGAGACCACCATCCGGCGCAGGCCGCTGCCGGCCAGTTCGCCGGCCAGCTTGCCGTTGAGGTCACCCACCCGCACCTGGATCACCCGTGGCCCGGCGAGCAGGCAGACGGTGTCCGGGTCGTCGACCGCCAGTGGTCGGCCGAGGGTCCACTCCGCCGCGCCGGTCGCGGCGATCACGCGACCGCCGGTCGGACCGAACTCGACGAACGCCATCCCGGTCGCGCCGAGCGCCGGCTGGGCCACCCGGAGCAGCTGGGTGAGGACCGGCAGGCCCGCGTCCCCAGAGTTGATCATCTCGATCACGACGGTGTGGCCGGCGATGAGAGCGGGGAAATCGATACGCTCCGGCATGTGCCGAGTCTGCCCCGCCGGCCCGGTTTTGGGCACCCCCGCCCGGCTCCCGGTCGGGGTCAACGGTCCAGCCGGGCGAGGGCGTACGCCGGCCGGTCGGTGATGATCCCGTCCACCCCGGCGGCCAGCACCAACTCCAGGTCGGTCGGTTCGTTGACCGTCCAGACGTACACCTGGTTGCCGGCCGCGCGCAGCGCGGGCAGCAGCTGCGGGCGGGCCCGGACCAGGCCGATGCCCGGCCCGGCGATCCGAGTGCCGAACGGCAGCCGCCCCAGCCGCAGCCAGCGCGGCAACACCTCCAGCAACAGCACGGTGGGCAGCGTCGGGGCCAGCTCGCGGACCCGACGGACCGCCAGTGGGGAGAACGACATGACGGTGACCTGCACCGGGTCGTCCGGTGCCGGATCGGCCAGCCCGTACTGGCGCAGCAGGCTGACCAGTCGCCGTTCCACGTTCGAGCCGTAGCGGGACGGGTGCTTCGTCTCGACCAGCAGCCGGACCGGCCGGCCGGCGGCGAGCACCGCGTCCAGGAGTCGGGCCAGGGTCAGCAGCCGGGTGTGCGACTCGTCCGGCGGCAGGTCGCCGTCCGGCGCGCCGCCCGGGTGCCACGAGCCGAAGTCCAGGGCGTCCAGCTCGGCGAGCGTACGCGCGCTGACCAGACCGCGACCGTTGCTGGTGCGGTCAAGTCGTCGGTCGTGTACGCAGACCAGGTGCCCGTCCCGGGTCAGCCGGACGTCACACTCCAGGCCGTCGGCGCCCTCGTCGAGCGCGCGCAGGTACGCGGCGAGGGTGTGCTCGGGTAGGTCGAACGAGGCGCCGCGGTGCGCGAAGACCAGTGGCCCGCCCATTGCGCCGGCCTCAGATGACCTGGCCGGGCTGCCCGTTCGCGTCGACCACCGGTCGGCCGACCGCGGCCCACTGGCGCATCCCGCCGTCGGCGTTGCGCACCTGCTCCCAGCCGTTGTTCATCAGGTAGGCGACGACCTGGGCGGAGCGCCCGCCGGATCGGCAGACGACCGCCACCTCCCGGTCGGTGGGCACCTCGGCCAGCCGGGCCGGCAGCTCCATCATCGGCAGGTGGTGGGCATTGGGCGCGTGGCCGGCCGCCCACTCGTCGTTCTCCCGCACATCCAGCAGGTACGTCTCGTCGGCGATCTCGGTCACGGGCACTGTGGGAACCTGGGGTCCGAACACAGGAAGCAACACTAGATCCTCGTGGCCCGGTTCGGCACCGACCGGGCCGTCGACACCGTCACAACCGGGTCACCCAGTGGGGGTTGGCCTGCGCCCAGGCCGGCACCCGGGTGTCGCGGACCGCCTCGAAGAGCCCGTTGCCCCCGTTGTCCAGCACCACGTACGAGACCTCGTCGATGATCTGCGGCGAGGAGGGCACCTGGACACCGCGCATCCCGTCGGGCGGCAGCGCGCGCAGCGCGAGGAGCAGATCCTCCAGGGGTACGCCGTTGGTGTCGACGGTCAACGAGCTGCCGACCGCCCGGAGCACCTGATCAAGTTTGACGGGGTCACTCCGCAGATTCGCCCGGCCGGCGCTGTCCAGCATCGCCCGGAGCAACTGCTGCTGGTGGTGCTGCCGGTCGTAGTCACCGCCGGGCAGGTCGTAGCGCTGTCGCACGTAGTCCAGTGCCTGAGCCCCGTCCATCTGGTGGCAGCCGGTGGTGAAGACACGGTTGGTGTGGATCGAGCGGACCTCGGTGTCCACGCACATCTGCACCCCGCCGAGCAGGTCGATGACCTTCCGGAAGCCGGAGAAGTCGATCAACGCGGCGCCGTCGAACTGGATTCCGGTGAGCCGGTGCAGGGTGGCGGAGAGCAGCTGGGCGCCGGCCTGCCCGCCGCCGCCGTGCTCGTACGCCGCATTGATCTTGTCTTGACCGCCGCCGAAGCCGTTCCCGGGCGGAATGGCGACCAGCAGGTCACGCGGGATGGAGACCAGGTACGCCTCCCGCTGCCCGGCGGGGACGTGCACGATGAGGATGGTGTCCGAGCGTTGGTCCGGGCCGCTCTCGCCGGGGCGTCGGTCGGAGCCGACCAGGAGATAGTTGAGCGGCCCGTTCAGGTCGGTGCGGGCGGTGCGGGCGTCGGGGTCGAGCAGTTGCTCCTTGGTCACCGTGCGGTCGTACCGGTGGCTGAGCATCTTGATCCCGGCCGCGGCGAGCCCGGCCAGCAGGACGAGCGCCAGGCCGACGCCGAGCATGATCCGCGACCCGCGGGCGCGTGGTGACCGGGCGGACGGGGTCGCTCCGGCCCGGCCTGCTGCGTTCCGTCCCCACCTGGACGTGACCGCCTCCCCGCAGCCGATACGTGAAACCTGCTCACGTCAGGCTACGGGCGGTGACGAGGTCGTCGCTGGCTTTCCGCGACTACCGGCCCTACTTGCGGGTGGAGATCACCTCGGGGTGAGTGAAGACGAACTCGGCGAGTTTGTCCTGCTTGACGGCCCGGAACATGGCCATCGTCTCTTCGTTCAAGCCCTCGGTGTTGTTGCCGTTGGCGTTGAAGGTGCCGTTGTTGGTCTTGAGCATGGTCAGCTCGTTGCCGGTGACCCCACGCATGGTGAAGATGAAGTCCTCGATCGGCACGCCGCCGGTGTCCAGCACGAACGCCTTGCCCGCCGCCTTGATCAGGTTGTTCATCTTGGCCGGGTTGGACAACATCCCGCCCTCGGTGGCCTTCTTGGCCATCGCCTTGATCAGCTGCTGCTGGTTCGCCTGCCGGTCGTAGTCACCGTTCTTCAGGGTCTTGCGCTGCCGGGAGTAGTCGAGCGCGGCCCAACCCTCCATCTCCTGGCAGCCCTTCTTGTGCACCACCGGGGTCCGCGGCTTGCCGGTCTTCTTGGCGTCCGCGTTCCACATCGGCTTGCCGTCGACGTACGACATGTGCAGCGACTTGACCTCCTGGCTGACGCAGATCCGCACCGTGCCCAGGGTGTCGATGACGTTCTTGAAGCCACCGAAGTTGATGATCGCCGCGCCGTCGAAGCTGATGCCGGTGAGCTGCTTGATCGTCTGGGCCATCAGCTGGGCGCCACCCTCCCAGCCGCCGCCGTTGGCGGCACCAGCCTGGAACGCGGCATTGATCTTCCCGGAGCCGCCGCCGTAGCCGCTCTTCTTGAACGCCGGAATCTGCGCCTCGGTGTCCCGGGGGATCGAGATCAGGTACGCCTGGTCGTGGGTGGCCGGGATGTGCAGGATGATGATGCTGTCCGAGCGGACGTCGTCGGCGGCCCAGCGCTCCCGTGCGTCCACGCCCAGCAGCAGCATGTCGATCGGGCCGTCCAGGCTCGCCCCGCCCTCGGCGTCGGACTTGCCCGCGTCACCCAGCAGGTTGCCCTTCGCGATGCCGCCGGTCGCCTGCCCGATCAGCGCCTTGCTGCCGACGATGGCCACGCCGCTGCTCAGCATCAGCACGGCACCGAAGACCACTGTCAATCTGGCCCAGAGCGGGTCCTTGCGCTTGGTCCGCTTCTTCGACCCACCGCCACCCGGGCGGTCGCCACCGCCACCACCGCCACCGCCGGGAGGGCGCGAGCCCGGCCCACCGCCAGCGGGGCGCGCCTGCACGGGTATGGCCGCAGCGACTCGACCGCTGGGGGCGGCGGACCCGGGGGAAGAAGGGCGACGACTGGCCTGAACCGGCATGCGTGCTCCAGCTCGTGATCAGGAGGGGGCGGCACCACTGTACGTACATCAAATCGACTTGGCGAGTTCATCCCGGGTCAATTCGGACGTTGAATTTCGCAGACTCAGACGATCGTCGCCGCTCGATGACCCGAACGGCTGGTGCCCCTCGGGCCGCGATCAGCCGCCGTCGTTGCTCTTCGGCGGATTGGCCTTGACCCAGTCGGCCATGGTGTCCGCCGACATGGCCTGGTACATCGCGAGCGCCTTCTCCCGGTCCGACACCACCACCGACTCGCCGTTGATGGTGTCGCTGCCCGAGTTCGGGCTGGTCACGAAGGTGAGGTTCTGGCCGCGCAGGTTACGGAACTGCAGCGCCATGTCAGTAACCGAGAAAGTCTGGTCGACGGTTACGGCCGCGGTCACCGACTTGAGGAAATCGTTGAGCTTCTTCGGGTTCGCCAGAGTGCCGGTGCTGGCCGCCTTGTCCATCAGTGCCCGAAGGAACTCCTGCTGGTGCCGCATCCGGGCGAAGTCACCGTCCGGGAACTGCTTGCGCTGCCGGACCCAGTCCAGCGCCTCCGCGCCGTCCATGTGGTTGGTGCCCTTGGTGAACGTCCGGTACGGCTTGTGGATCGAGGTGATGGTCCGCTCCACCTTCAGGTCCACCCCGCCGAGGGCGTCGGTGACCTCCTTGAAACCGCCGAAGTCGATCGCCATCACGTGGTCGATCCGAACGTCGGTGAAGCACTCCACGGTGCGTACCGCCAGCGGCAGCCCGCCGAACGCGAACGCTGCGTTGATCTTCGCGCGGGAGCCGGAGCCGCAGTCAGCGCCGGCGCTCTCCGGGATCGGCACGTACAGGTCCCGGGGGATGGAGACCAGGTAGGCCTCCTGGTGGTCGGCCGGGATGTGCATGACGATGATCGTGTCGGCGCGCCACTGGCTCTTGGTGTCGACCGGTGCGTCCGGGTCCCGCGAGTCGCTGCCGACCAGCAGGATGTTCAGCGCGCCATCGACGGTCTTGGCCGGCCGGCCGCCGGTGATCTCCGCGAACGGGTCGGTGCGGGCCAGGTCACTGTTGAGGTTGCGGGCGTACAGCCAGGCCCCGACGCTGCCGAGCAGCGCCAACACCAGCACCGCGACCCCCGCCACCAGGGCGATCCGACCCCAGCGCGGTCGCGGGCCACGCCGCGCCGGCCCACCGGCGCCACCCGGGCCACCGGGCCCCGTGGGCCCCGCCGGCCCGCCGGAGCGAGGCTGCTCCTCGTCGTACGACGGGTAGAAGCGCGCCTCGGTCGGACGGGCACGCCCGGAGGCGCCCCGGTCGGGGCCGGGCACCGACGCGCGCCCGGCGCTGCGGTGCAGGTACGGATGCGGGACGCCGGCAGACGAGGTCGCTGACATGTAAATCAGGGTACGTAGCGATAGCCACCGCCGCCTTCAGGCGACACTCAGCGGCCGGCGGTACGCGAAGGTGTGGTTACCCTAGCCGCGTCCGGAAGTACTCGATCGTGCGTCGCAGGCCGTCTTCGGGCGCAACCGACGGCTCGTATCCGAGCAGTTCACGAGCGAGCGTGAGATCCGGCCGGCGCATCTCCGGGTCATCCGAGCTGCGGGTGACATAGGTCACCTTCGAGGTACTGTCGGAGAGCGACACGATCAACTCGGCGAGTTGCCGCATGGTCAGCTCGTGCTCGGTGCCGCAGTTGACCGGGCCCGTCTCGGTCGAGTCGAGCAGCAGCAGGATGCCGCGCACCAGGTCCTCGACGAAGCAGATGGACCGGGTCTGGTTGCCCGTGCCGTGCACGGTGATCGGCTCGCCGCGCAGTGCCTGGGAGATGAAGGTGGGGATGGCGCGGCCGTCGTCCGGGCGCATCCGCGGGCCGTACGTGTTGAAGATCCGGACGATCGCCGCGTCGAGCCCGCGGTAGCGGTGGTACGCCATCGTCGCGGCCTCGGAGAAGCGCTTGGCCTCGTCGTAGACGCTGCGGACCCCGATCGGGTTGACGTTGCCCCAGTAGGTCTCCCGCTGCGGGTGCTCCTTCGGGTCCCCGTACGCCTCGGAGGTGGAGGCCATCAGGAACCGGGCGCCGTCGGCGACCGCGCGCTCCAGCAGGTGCAGGGTGCCGACCGAGCCGACCCGGAGGATCTCCACCGGCAACTGGGCGAAGTCGGTGGGGCTGGCCGGAGAGGCCATGTGCAGGATCGCGTCGAACCGCTCGGCCAGCGCCGGGTGGTGGGTCGGCAGGCCGTCGGAGATGTCCGCTTCGACGAGGGTGAAGGTCGGTCGGTCCAGCAGGTGGGCGACGTTCTCCTTGGAGCCGGTCACGAAGTTGTCCAGCGCCACCACCGTGCAACCTCGGGCGATCAGGGCGTCCACCAGGTGCGACGGGACGAAGCCAGCTCCGCCGGTGACGAGGACGCGGTGACCGGAACCAAAGCGCTCAGCAACCTTCATGGCGGTCAGCCTACCGACCCGCCCCGGACGTGGTCGGGCCCCCGCTGACGCCAGGCGTCGGCGGGGGCCCGGGTGTCGCGGTCAGTGGGCGCCGGCGCCGGTGAGGGCGCGCACCTCCAGCTCCGCGTACTTGTCCTCGTCGTGCTCCTTGGAGATGACGGTGCCGATCCACCCGCAGAGGAAACCGAACGGGATGGAGAGGATGCCCGGGTTGGACAGCGGGAACCACTGCCAGTCGTGGTCCGGGAACATCGAGGTCGCCGCGCCGGAGACCACTGGCGAGAAGAACACCAGCAGTACGGCCGAGAGCAGCCCGCCGTAGATCGCCCACACCGCGCCGGAGGTGTTGAACCGCCGCCAGAAGAGGCTGTAGAGGATCGCCGGCAGGTTGCCCGAGGCGGCGACCGCGAAGGCCAGCGCCACCAGGAACGCCACGTTGAGGTTCTGCGCGTAGATCGACAGGAGGATCGACACCGCGCCGATCACCAGGGCGGAGATCCGGGCGACCCGCACCTCCTGCCGCTCCGACGTCTCACCCTTCTTCAGCACGTTCGCGTAGAAGTCGTGCGCCAGGCTGGACGACGAGGCCAGCGTCAACCCGGCGACCACCGCGAGGATGGTGGCGAAGGCGACCGCCGCGATGATCGCCAGCAGTGCGGCTCCACCGAGTTCGCCGCCGAAGAAGTCGATGCCGAGCGCTTCGGCCAGCTGCGGTGCCGCGGTGTTGCCGGCCTTGTCCTGTGCCGTGATCGCCTGGCTGCCGACCAGCGCCGCCGCACCGAAGCCGAGGGCCAGGGTGAGCAGGTAGAAGGTGCCGATGATGCCGATCGCCCAGAGCACGCTCTTGCGGGCCGCCTTCGCGGTCGGCACCGTGTAGAAGCGGATCAGGATGTGCGGCAGACCGGCGGTGCCGAGCACCAGGGCGATACCCAGCGACAGCAGATCCACCTTGTTGTAGAAGGTCTGCGTCGAGTTGCCGGCGACCTCGACGCCGTACCTCAAGCCGGGTTCGAGGAACGCGCTGCCCTTGCCGGATGCCTCGGCCGCCTGGCCCAGCAGCGCCGACAGGTTGAAGTTGAACTTCGCCAGCACCAGGATGGTCATCAGCAGCGCGCCGCTCATCAGCAGGAACGCCTTGACGATCTGCACGTAGGTGGTGCCCTTCATGCCACCCACGGTCACGTAGATGATCATCAGTGCGCCGACCATGATGATGGTGGCCACCTTCGCGGTGGCCGCGTCCATGCCGAGGAAGGTCGTCCCCGGCCGGATGCCGAGCAGCAGCGCGACAAGCGCGCCGGCACCCACCATCTGGGCGAGCAGGTAGAAGATCGACACCGTGATGGTGGAGACCGCCGCCGCCGTACGCACCGGACGCTGACGCATCCGGAAGGCCAGCACGTCCGCCATCGTGTACCGGCCCGAGTTCCGCAGCAGCTCCGCGACCAGCAGCAGGGCCACCAACCAGGCGACCAGGAAGCCGATCGAGTAGAGGAAGCCGTCGTAGCCGTACAGCGCGATGATGCCGGCGATACCGAGGAACGACGCGGCCGACATGTAGTCGCCGCCGATCGCCATGCCGTTCTGGAAGCCGGAGAAGGACCGGCCGCCCGCGTAGAAGTCGGTAGCCGTCTTGGTCTGCCGGCTGGCCCAGATGGTGATGCCCAGGGTCACCGCCACGAAGACCAGGAAGAGCGTGATGGTCAGGTTGCGGGCGGTGTGATTGCCCGCCTCGGCCGCGAGGAACGTCTCAACCGCGAGGACCTTGCTCATGGGTCACCTCCCCGATCTCCGCGCGGATCCGGTCCGCGATGGGGTCGATCTTCCGGTCCGCGTACCGGGAGTAGAGCCAGGCGATCAGGAACGTGGAGACGAACTGGAGCAGGCCGAAGACCAGCGCGACGTTGATGTTGCTGCCGAACAGCTTCGTGCCCATGAAGTCCCGGGCGTACGCGGAGAGAATGACGTAGAGCGCATACCACAGGAAGAACGCGACGGTCATCGGGAAGACGAAGCCGCGCAGCGAACGCCGCAGCCCGGCGAACTCGTCCGACCGTTGTACGGCCAGGTACTTGTCCGACTGGGAATCGGCCGGAGCGGGTGTGTCCGTGGACATCTGTGGATCACCACCTTCACAGGCGTCAGAGGAGTTTCGCGCACGGTAAAGAGCGCACTCCCCGGCAGGGAAGGCTGAGATCGACGCCGGTCGGCGAGTGCGCCGAGCGGTTGGCTGGGTGCGCCAAGTGACTCAGGTCACTGCGGTGATCGGTCGCCCGGGGCGAGGTGTCCGTTCAGGCCGGCAGTTCGTGATAGCGACCGCGGTAGTGCAGTAGCGGAGTGGCCTCCTCGGCCAGGTCGACCGCCTCGATGGTGGCCTCGACCAGCAGGCCCCAGCCGTACTCCCGGGCGGTGTCCAGCCGGCACCCGGCCCAGCCGGCGGCGTCCGCCGGGACCGGCCCGTACGGCGTCTCGATCCACCCGCCGACGGCGAAGAGCCCGCCCGGGGCGGGGAAGAGGCCGGCGAACCGGTCGGCGAGTTGCCGGTGCGGTGGGCCGAGCGGCGTGACCGCGAACCGACCCGACTCCTCGACGGCCGCCCAGAGGTCGGACTCCGGGTCGATCAGCCCGAGCAGCCGGTCCGGTTCGCCCTCGGCGACCAGGGTGGAGGAGACGGTCAGCCCGGCCGGGCCGGGCGCCGTCCAGAGGGTCACCGGTGCGGCGAGGCGACCACGCAGCCGGCGTACCGGCGACCGTTGCCCGGCCGGCACCGCGAACGGATCGGTGTGGTGGATCTCGGCACCCGGCTCATGATTCACGTGAAACATTGTGCCGCCCCGGCCCCGCGCCCAACTCAGGAAGCGCTCGTGCAGGTCGGCGGGTCGTCCGTTGAGGCGGGCCAGTTGATCGCCGGCCTCCGCCATCAGGGCACCCAGGTAGACCAGCAGCCCCACCCGGTCATCCCGGTACTCGGCGAGCAGCGCCAGCCGCGCCGGCTGACACGGCCAGAGCGCGCCGCAGCCACGGCACCGCCAGAGCGGCCGCATCGGCAGGTGCGGCCGACTCACCGTGGCTCTCCGGCTGTCCGGGGCGGTGGAGTCGCCCGGCTGCGGCGCGGTCCGATCCACGGAAGGCAATGCCCGAGTGACAGTGATGCCTCTGGGTCATATTGATGCCTCACCGGCATCACGCTCGCGGCGACTCGCCGGTCCCTGGCGCGATGCGCCGCGCGGTCGCTTGCCTGGTCTGAGGTCCGATCCGCTGGCCGGGTGGTCGCGCCCGGCACCGCCGCCGGGGCCGCAGGCTTCTTTTTCCGGTACGACCACCGCGCCCCATTCCTGCCACTGATGAATCGGAACATGGCTCATCTCCTCCCGGTCGACGAGGGCCGCCCCGGCCGGGGGAATGACCGGGGCGGCCCGAACGCGGGACCCAGTCGCCGGGACGTCGCCTCCACCGGCCGGGCCGCGTGCTCTCCACCCTGGACGGAAAGGCGCGGACAGGGGAGGATGCCAGGGCTTACTACACAGCGCGGTCACGTACTTACCGGAGAGGTAAGGATGAACGTCGAAATGTGGGTACGGGCGCTGAAGGCCGCCCGAGCCGGTGCCGAGGTGTCCCAGGAGGCGTTGGCGACATTCACCAAGTGGAGTCCGTCCACCGTCGCGGCCATCGAAACCGGCCGACGCCGGCCGACCATGGAATTCGCGGTGGCGGCAGACGAAGCCCTCGCCACCGGCGGCCTCCTCGCCGAACTGTTGCGGGCCGCCGATCAGGAACGAGGCCCGTCCTGGTTCGCGCAGTGGCGCGAATACGAGCAGCGCGCGCTGCGCTTGCGGGCCTTCGAGGCGTGTCTGGTCCCCGGGCTGCTTCAGACCGAGGCGTATGCCCGTGCCGTCATCTCGGCGGGCGGCCTACATCCGCCGAGCATGGTCGACGAACTTGTTGCGGTCCGGTTGGAACGTCAGAAGCTGCTGGCACGCGACGTGCCGCCCCATTGCGTGTTCCTGGTGGACGAGGCGGGCCTTCGTCGCCCCGTTGGTGGTCCTGCGGTGCTCGACGCTCAGCTCGGTCGACTGCAAGAAGTGGCAGACCTGCCATTCGTCCGGCTGCACGTCATTCCGCTAGCGGTGGGCGAGCATGTCGGCCTCGGTGGCGGCTTTGTGCTCGCCGATCTGGCGGACAGGGAGAGAGCCCTCTACCTGGAGAATGCCGTTCGGGGACACGTCATGGACGACCCTGAAATGGTCGCCTTGATCGATCGCAAGTGGGATAGCCTGCTCGGCGAAGCACTCTCCACCGGCGCCTCGCTGGATTTGATCCGGAAGCTGAAGGTGACGCAATGACGATGAGCGAGCCACGCTGGCGCACGGCGACCCGGTCGACCGACTCTGGCGGCAACTGCGTCGAGGTGGCGGACAATCTGCCCGGCGTCGTGCTGGTCCGGGACAGCAAGGACCGCTCCGGCCCAACCCTCACCTTCGCTCCGGCCGTCTGGCGTGACTTCGTCGCCGACGCTGCCCGGGCCCCTGGCCGCCGCGCCGGTTAACGGCGTGGGGTGACAGTGGCCAGCAGCTCCGGCTGACGTCGGTCCAGCACGTCGCCGGCCAGGTACGCGCCGAGCAACGCCGCGCCCAGCCCGTACGCTGCGCCGACCGGCAGGGCCAGCCAGAGCCACGCATCGCCGAGCAGCGCGGCGGCCACCACCATCGGCACCGCGGCGACCGCCGAGGCGAGCATGGCCAGCAGGGTGAGCAGCCCCTTCGTCAGGCCCGCACCGCTGTTCATCGCGAACGGGTTGCTCGTCTCCGGCAGCGAGTACGCCCCGAGCACCGAGACCAGGCTGTTCACCGCGAGCCCAGCCCCGTAGGTGGCGACCAGGCTGCCGATCGTGAGCCCGACCCAACCCGGGTGACCGATCAGCACCGACAGCACCACCCCGACGACCGCCAGCATCGGCAGCACGTACAGCGAGAAAGCCGTCATCCGGGCCCGCAGCTCGACCCGGCCGGGCACCCCGGCCACCACGTTCGCGGCGTACGCGCTGCCGTCGAAGCCGAACTGGTTGGCCAGGGTGACGGCGGCGAGCACGCCCACGAAAAGCATGGAGATGGTGACCACCACCGGTGAGCTGTCGTTGGCAGCCGCCGTCATCCCCTCCTCGCCCACGGCCGTGAAGTCCCCGCCGGTAACGTTGATCATCACTGGTACGAAGATGCCGACCACCGCGATCGTGATCAGGTTGGCCCGGCGGCGCGCGTCCCGCCACCAGTACCGGGCCTCCCGGGCGACCAGGGCACCGAACTGGTCCCGGCGGGCCCAGCCGGCGACCCGGGGAAACAGTTGGGCCACCGCGCCACCGGCAACTCCGCGTCGCACCGGAGCCTTACCGCCGCTCGCCGCACCCACCATCGCCGATTCGAGCGACCGGGACCACCAGGCCAGCAGGGCGCCCAGCGTCGCCACCGTGATCAGCAACTTGACCGGTGCCGCCCACACCCGCCCCTGGGCCACGTCGATGCCGGCGGTCCACGGGGCGCCCAACGGCGTCCAACCGATCACGGTCGCCAGCCCGGCCAGTCGGGCCCAGTCCGCCCCGCGCAGCGCGGCGAGGCCGAAGACCTGCAACGGGCCGAGCAGCGCGGCGGTCACCGCCAGCAGCACGGCCGCCAGGTCGCGGACCCGCCGGGACCGCAACATGGTGGCGAACGCGCTGGTCACCGCCCGGCTGGCGGCCACGCAGAGCAGCAATCCGGCGAGCACACCCAGGACGGCGGTCAACCCCGCCGCCCAGCCGCCCAACGACCAGGCGGTCAGCACCAGCCCGGACGTCGCGAGAAGCACCGCAAGCACCGGCACGCTGATCAGAGCCGCGACGAACAGGCCGGTCACCAACGTGCGCCGGGGCAGCGGCAGCAACGCGAAGCGGGCCGGATCCAGCGTCTCGTCCACACCGAAGAAGACAAGTGGCAGCAGCAGCCAACCGAGCACCAGCAGCCCGCCACCGGCCGCCGCGATTAGCACCGCGTACCGGCCGTTGCCGGCCAGGCCCGGCGCGGCAAAGAGGAAGAAACCGCTGGCGGCGAACCAGAGCCCGAGCAACGCGCCGCCGATGAACAGGGCGATCCGCCAGCCCTGGCCCCGAAAGTTGTTGCCCATCACCCGCAGCTTGAGCCGCACGAAGTGGCGAGCGGAGACCGCGCGCACGGGGGCGCCGGGGGTGGCGTCCGCGTTCACCGGGACAGCCACGACAACTCCTCGCCGGTCGCGGTGCGCCCGCCGACCACCTCGACGAAGACCTGCTCCAGGGAGCGACCGCCACGGACCTCGTCGATGGTCCCGACCCGCTTGATGACGCCCTGGGCGAGGATCGCCACGTGCGAGCAGAGCCGCTCGACGACCTCCATCACGTGACTGGAGAACACCACCGTGCCGCCGCCGGCCGCGTACCGGGTGAGGATGTCCCGGATCAGCGCGGCGGAGACCGGGTCGACCGCCTCGAACGGCTCGTCCAACACCAGCACCCGAGGGCCGTGCAGCAGCGCGCAGGCCAGGCCGATCTTCTTCTTCATGCCCGCCGAGTAGTCCACCACCAGCGTCCGGCCGGCGTCGCCGAGCGCCAGCACGTCCAGCAGCTCGGCGGCCCGCTGGTCGACCACCGTCGGGTCCATCCCCCGCAACAATCCGTTGTACGCCAGCAGTTCCGCCCCGGTCAGCCGGTCGAACAACCGGACCCCGTCGGGCATCACGCCGAGCAGCCGCTTGGCGGTGACCGGGTCCTGCCAGACGTCGTGCCCGAGCACCTGGGCCGAGCCGGCGTCCGGTCGCAACAGCCCGACCGCCATCGACAGGGTGGTGGTCTTGCCGGCGCCGTTCGGCCCGAGCAGGCCATAGAAGGAGCCGGCGGGGACGTCCAGGTCGACGCCGGCCACCGCGATCGTGCCGTCGAACCGCTTGGCCAGGCCACGCAGTGCGAGCGCGGGGTGCTCAACAGTCATGCGCCGACGTTATCCGTCGATCGCCAGTTACGCCCTCCGGCGGCAGGCGGACCAACGATCATCCTGGAGTCGTACCGTCAACACCTACTTCTGAAGTAGTGTTGAAGTCATGTCCATGCCCTTGGAGTCCGTGCCATTCTCGGAGCTGCTGCGCCAGCCGACCGAGACGGCGGATCGGCTCTCCCGCGCTCGCGCGGTACGGCTGCGCCGACGGGACGCAGCTGACCTGGTGCTGATGTCCGCTGATCGGGCGGCGGCGGAGGGCGAGGTGGTGGATCTGACCACCCGGCTGCTCGCCAGCGTCGCCCGCCGGGACCCCACCCTGGTGCGTGAGTCCCTGCCCACCGTGTTGCCGTGGGTGCGTTTCCTCCCAGCGGAGGATCTTGAGCAGATGGCCAGCGAGTTTGTCGCGACGGCGGAGGCGGCCGCAGCGATGGGTAACACTGCGGCGGTCTCGCAGCTGCTCACCGAGTGGCGGCACACCGCCGAAATTCATGCGGACCCTGACCTGCACCGGGTCCTGGCTGCGCCGAGCTCCGACGACTTCGGGCCGGTGGCACGCCCGGCTGGCGAATGAACGCCAAGCGAGGCGACCGAGCGGCACCACCGCCCCGCCCGGACGGTTACAGCCTGCGATTCGCGACGAACGACGCAGCCAAAGGCTGGGAAGAGCTGTGCCGACAGGCGGCCGCCAATACTCGTGCCGCGTTCGACGCCATCGAATCCAACCCCTGCCCATCCCCGCCGACCAGCCGGCAACATCCACTCAAGGGCTCTCTCGCCACCGCCGGGCACAACGGGAAGACGCTGCCGCAGTGGCAGTACGAGGTTACCGCCGGCGGTCGCATCTGGTATCTACCCGACCACGACACTCGCACCTGTTGGATCAAGCACGCAGGCACGGGCCACCCCAAGATCTCCGACTGACAGGCGGACGCCAACGGTCGCACCGCCCCGCGTGCCGTCGAACCGCTTGGCCAGGCCACGCAGTGCGAGCGCGGGGTGCTCAACAGTCATGCGCCGACGTTGTCCGCCGACCGCCAGTTACGCCGTCCAGCGACGGGCGGACCCGCGATCACCCCGATTGCGCCCTGCCAACGTGCCACTCTCCTCGCGGCACCTGATGCAACCGGACGCCGTGCTCGCGGGTGACAGAGGCAGGAGCGACACGGGGTGGGGCATTGGACAGAGACGAGGGGTTCGAGGATTTCTATCGAGCCACAAGACACCGGGTCGTCACCGTGCTGTACGCGCTCGGTGGCGACATCCACGAGGCGCAGGACGCCGCGCATGAGGCGTACGTCCGGGCCTGGCAGCGCTGGCAGCGCATCGGTGAGTACGGCGATCCGGAGGCGTGGGTGCGCGGCGTGGGGCACCGCCTCCTGATGAACCGATGGCGCAAGATCCGCAACGGCATCCGCGCAAACCGGCGGCACGGTCCGGCCACTGCCATGGGACCACCCTCGGAGAACACCGTCGCGCTGGTAGCGGCGTTACGTCGATTGCCGCTGGAACAACGTGAGGCGATCGTCCTGCACTACCTGGCGGACCTATCGGTCGCTGACATCGCGACTCAGGTCGGGGTGCCGGTCGGCACCGTCAAGGCCCGGCTCTCCCGGGGCCGCCAGGCCATGGCCCCCATGCTCGGCACCACCCTCCCTGAGGAGGTCTCCAATGCCTGATCAGTTCTTCACCGACATCTACCGCGACACCGAGCACCTGACCTGGGCACCGACCGAGCAGGTGCGGAAGCGCGGCAGGAGCCGGACCCGTCGGACGAGGATCGCGGCGACGCTCGCCGGCGTGGTGGCGGTGGCCGTGGTGGCCACCGGGGCGGTGGCCCTGGCCGGCGGCCAGGACGCGGCACCGACACCAGTGCTGCCGGCCACCGGATCACTTACCCCCACACCCGCGCCGTCGGCCACCCCGACGCCGTCCCCACCGAAGGCCACCCGAACTCCCGTCGCGCCGCCGTCGAGCCCATCAAGTTCCAGCGACCGATCGCCGGCCGGTTCCACCGACCCGGCCATCCCCGAGTCGGCGATGTTGCAGGCGTCCGACGTGCCGTCCGACTGGCGCAGGCAGGCGGCGGGCAGAGACGGAGACTCCAGCTTCGCCTTCAGCGCCGGCGCGTGCGAACCTGCGAATCACCCGCTGTACCTGCTGAAGTCCCGGGCGGAACGCGGGATCGTCTTCGTCCAGGGCCACATTGCGCCGTTGACCGAGACGGTGACCCGGTACTCGGCGAGGGATGCCGCCCGCTACCTCGGCGCGGTGCGGGACCGGGCCGGGTCGTGCGGTGGGACGGAGGTGAAAATCACCGTGCTCGCCGAGGATCTCGCAGGCACGGACTCTGCGCTGGTCCGGGTTGAGCACCACGACAATGCCGTTTCCCACTACCTGTTCGTCCGGGTCGGCGATCTGACTGCCGAACTCTGGGTGGCCGACCGCGCCGCCGCTACGGAATACGCCCCCAAGGTTGCCGAACGGCTCTGCGCCGGCACCGACACCTGCTGAGTTTGACGTCCCGGACTCACATGCGGAGGGCTTCCGGGGTGTGCAGGCGGAGCATGGTGGCGGCGACGTCGGCCGGGGCCCGCCGGCGGGTTGCCATCGACACGGCGACCATCACGGTGAAGGCCAGCGGCACCGTCCAGGCGGCCGGCTGCGCGATGAGCGTGGCCGGCCAGCCGGACAGCGGTGGGCCGAGCACGGTGATCAGCACCGCGCCGATCGCCGCACCGCCGCCGACCACCACGCCGGCGGTGGCGCCCACGTCGGTCAGCCCGCGCCACCAGATGCCGAGCACCAGCAGCGGGCAGAAGCTCGACGCGGCCACCGCGAAGGCCAGCCCGACGACCTGCGACACGTCCAGCCCGGAGACGTGCAGCGCCAGCACCGCGGGCACCCCGCCGGCGATCACGGTGGCCAGCCGGAACCCGCGCACCGAGCCGCGACCGAGCACGTCCGTCGAGATCACCCCGGCGACGCTGGTCAGCAGGCCGGACGAGGTGGAGAGGAACGCCGCGAACGCGCCCGCGGCGACCAGCGCCGCGAGAAGCCGCCCGACCAGCCCGTCGCCCAGCGTCGCGCCGGGCAGCAGCACCACCACCGCGTCGGTCTGGCCGCTGAGCAGCAGTTGCGGGGTGTAGATCCGGCCCAGCACCCCGTACAGGGTGGGCAGCAGGTAGAACGCGCCGACCAGTGCGAGCACGACCAGGGTGGTCCGGCGGGCCGCCGCGCCGTCCGGGTTGGTGTAGAAGCGCACCAGCACGTGCGGCAGGCCCATGGTGCCCAGGAAGGTGGCCAGGATCAGCGAGTACGTGGCGAACAGGCCGCGGTCGTCGTCACCGGCGGCGCTGGGCAGCAACCAGTCGTTGGCGTCGGTGGCCACCCCGGACACGGCCGGCACCGGGTCACCGGCGGCGAAGGTCAACTCGTCGCCGGGGCGTACCTCCCGGATGTCACCGTCGGGCAGGGTGAGGGTCGCCCGGTGCTCGACCACGACGGTGGTCGCGGCCCGGAACGTCGGCCCGTCGGGTGGGGTCACCGCCGGGCGGCCGTCGGCCTGCCACTGCAGGGCCAGAAAGATCACCGGTACGGCGAGAGCGGTCAGCTTGAGCCAGTACTGGAACGCCTGCACGAAGGTGATCGCGCGCATCCCGCCCAGCGCCACGTTCGCGGTGACCACGGCCGCCACCAGCAGGGCTCCGAGGGGGTACGGGGAGCCGGCCACCGTGGCCAGGGTCAGCCCGGCGCCCTGGAGCTGCGGCACCAGGTACAGCCAACCGATGAAGATGACGAAGGCGGTGGCCAGGATGCGGAGTCGACGCGACCCCAGCCGCAGCTCGCAGAAGTCGGGCAGGGTGAACGCCCCGGAGCGGCGCAGCGGCGCGGCCACGAAGAGCAGCAGAGCCAGGTAGCCGGCGGCGAACCCGACCGGGTACCAGAGCACGTCCACGCCGTACTTGAGCACCAGCCCGGCGATGCCGAGGAAGCTCGCCGCCGACAGGTACTCCCCGCCGATGGCGGCCGCGTTCCAGGTCGGGCTGATGGCCCGGGACGCCACCAGGAAGTCGGACGTGGTCCGGGCCAACCGCAGCCCGTAGAAGCCGATCCCGACGGTGACCAGGGTGACCGCGACGATGGCCGGGACCACGAAGTCGTTGCCCACCTCAGCGCTCCGGCCGTTGCACCAGGTCGGTGAAGTCCTGTTCGTTGCGCTCGGCCAACCGCACGTACGCCCAGCCCACAGCGATCAGGAACGGGAAGGAGGCCACCCCGAGCAGCAGCCACGGCAGGTTGACGCCAGCGATGGTGGTCCGGCCGAGCGAGGGCGCGATCGCGAACAGCCAGGGCAACCCGCCCAACCCGATGGCCACCACCAGGGACAGCCGCAGCGCCAGCGCGAGTTGGGCCCGAACCAGGCCGCGGACCAGCGCCTCACCCACCTGGGTCTGCTGGGCCAACTCGGCGCGGGTCCGCTCGGCGCGGGTGTCCTGCCGGGTGATCTCGGCCAGCACGATCCGGGACCGCCGGGGCGGCGGTACCGCACCGCCAGACCCCACGTCAGGGAGTTGCTTGGCCACCCCGGCAGTCTCGCCCGCCGTACGCGATTGTCAAGCGTTCACGCTCACCAGCGGTGCAGATAGCTGCAGTCCAGCAGAGCGGCGGCCCCCTGGACCGCCTCGAGGTCCCGCCGCGCCCGCTCGCGGCCGAGGTTCGTCGCCCAGAGCCCGTCCCGGGGCAGCTCGGCGGCGAGCTGCCGCAGGGAGCAGCCGCGCATCGGCTCGGGCAACCGGGCCAGCGCCGGCACGGCATCGGCCGACAACCCGGACACGTAGTCGACGTCCAACCGGCCGGTCTTCAGATACCGGTCGACGTTTCGGTCGGCGATCAGGCGATCCGGGTTGAGCACTGCCAACCCGAGCAGCGCCAGCACCGCCGTGCCGACCACCAACCGGGGGAGCCAGTCGGCCCGCAGCAGCACCACGGCCACCCCGACCAGGACGAAGAGCAGCCCGAGCCAGAGCTCGACGGTCGACACGACGAGTCGGAGCCGGGTCGCGCCGTACGCGTCGGTGTAGACCTGCATCCGGTAGAGCGCCGAAGCGACGATCACCAGACTGAGCGCGGTGAGCGTGCCGAGCAGGACGCGGACCAGCAGCCGGTCCACCCGGGTGGCCTTCGGTGCCCGGCGGGCGGCGATGGCGATCACCAGCAGGGTGAGCGCGGTGACGGCGAGCAGCTGCCAGAACCCGCCGCGGGCGTACTGGGCGTAGGTGAGCCCGGCCGTACGCAGCACGTGCCCCGCGCCGCCGAACAACACCGTCAGCTGGACCAGCACGAACACGGCGAACAGGGCGTCGAGCAACACCAGCGGGAGGGTCCACTCCAGTCGGTGGACCGGTCGTGACGGCGTCGGTCGCAGACCCTCCAGGTCCGGTGGGCGGCTGATCAGGTACGCGCCGCCGAGCAGACCACCGCCGATCAGGAGCAGCCGGATCACCCAGCCGATCACACCGGTCGGCGAGATGGTGGGCAGCAGACCGCCGACCAGGTTGGCGAAGACCGCGTCGGCGGAGGAGAAGAGCAGCCCGAACAACGTCAGCAGGACGGCGGACACCGCCAGGCTGGTGAGGATGCGTCCGAAGCCGATCCCGGACCCGGTCGGGCGGGTGTCGCGTATTCCGCGTGCCGCCCACGGCAGCGCCCGTACCGTCGCGGCCGGCGGCAGCGTCGCGGCGACCAGCATGCCGAGCGGGCTTCGCGCGCCGGTCACCGCGAGAGTCCCGGTCACCGCCGCCGCGAGCAGGCAGAGCACGAAGAGCCAGCCGGCGGCCCGGACCGTGCCGACGGCTGTCAACGCGACCGTCGCGGCGGCCCAGATGGCCTGCGCCGCCCGCCCCGGTGCCCCCGTGGCACCGGGACGGGCGGTGGCCGCCTGGACGGTCGGCTCGGGCGCAGCGGTCGGCCCCGGCGGAGCCGTTGGTGCCGCCTCGCCGGCCGGTGTGATGGGGTTCGCCGCCGGGGACGACATCCCGGAACGGACGACGCTGGCGTTGACGAGGGCGGCGGTGACGGCCAGCGCGGCCACCAGCCAGCCGAGGCCCGGACGAACCATGGTGAGCACCGAGGCGCCGACCGCTGCCGCCACCGTCAACGCCGCCAGCACCATCGGACGGGCGGCGTCGGAGGGTCCCGGCCAGCGCCGCGCGATCATCGATGGTGGCCGAGGCGCTACCGGTGCGGCCGGAGCCGCCGGGGGCCGACCGGTCGTCGGCGCCGGGCCGGGCTTGACGGTCGGCGCGACCTGCACAGGCCCGGTCGGCCCGGTGGCCGGGAGGGGGGTGCTGCCAGGGCTGGTCATGCGGCCTCTTCTCGGTATCGCCCGTCGCACGGGATGGTGACCTGGATGCGGCAGCCGGGCCGCTCGCCCCGGTGTGGTCCGGCTGGGTCGAGGACACCGATCCGACCGCCGTGCAGTTCGACGACCCACCGGGCGATGGCCAGGCCGAGCCCGGTCCCGCCGCCGACCGACCGGTCGCCGCGGGTGAACCGTTCGAACACCCGGGAACGCTCGGCCGGCGGGATGCCCTGGCCCTCGTCGCTCACCTCGAAGCGGAGCTGGTCGCCGTACTCCTCGGCGCTCACCCGCACCGTGCCACCGGGTGGGCTGTGTCGCGCCGCGTTGTCGAGCAGGTTCGCGAAGACCTGGTGCATCCGCCACGGATCCGCGTGCACCGTCAACGGTGCCGGCAGGTCACGGAGCTCGAAGCGCACGTCCAGGCCGGCGCCGGACGCGCTGGCCGTGGCGTGCTCCACCGCCTCGTCGAGGAAGTCCCCCACGTCGATGCGTACCCGCCGCAGCGGCACCACCCCGGCGTCGAGTCGGGACAGGTCGAGCAGGTCGGCGACGAGATGCCCGAGCCGTTCGGTCTGGGCCAACGCCGAACGCAGCGCCGCGGGTTCGGGGTCGGCCACCCCGTCCACCATGTTCTCCAGCACGCCCTGCAACGCCGTGATCGGCGTACGCAGCTCGTGCGAGACGTTCGCGATCAGCTCGCGGCGGCGCTGGTCGGCGGCGTGCAGGTCCTCGGCCATCTTGTTGAACGCCTGGGCCAGCTCGCCGACCTCGTCGCGGGAGGTGGCACGCACCCGACGGGTGTAGTCACCCCGGGCCATCGCCCCGGCGGCAGCCGTCATGTCCCGCAACGGCGAGGTCATGCCGTGGGCGAGCACCTGCGAGGTGACCAGAGCGATGCAGATGACCGTGATCGAGGTGCCCGGTGGCAGCCAGCCGATGCCGTACCAGAAGTACCCGATGGCCACGGCCCAGGAGGCGACAAGCAGCACGCCGAGCTTCATCTTGATCGAGCGGACCGGGTCCAGCGGACGGGGCAGCACCCGGTCCAGCCACTCCACCAGCCGACCGGTCACGCGGGCACCTCCAGGGCGTACCCGACGCCGTGGACGGTCCGGATCAGGTCGGCGCCCAGCTTGCGCCGGAGGGCCTTCACGTGGCTGTCGACGGTGCGGGTGCTGGTGCCCTCGGCCCATCCCCAGATGTCGGCGAGCAGCCGTTCCCGGGGTAGAACCGTGCGGGGCCGCCCCGCGAGGTGCACCAGGAGGTCGAATTCGGTGGGCGTGAGGTGCACGTCCGCGCCACCACGGCGAACCCGCCGCTCGGCTTCGTTGATCTCGATGTCGCCGAGGCGGATGGCGGGCCGCGCGGGAGTCGCGGCCCGTTCGACACGACGCAGCAGCACGTGTACGCGGGCAGCCAGTTCCCGCATCGAGAACGGCTTGGTGAGGTAGTCGTCCGCGCCGACGGCCAGCCCCACGAGCAGGTCGGTCTCGTCGTCCCGGGCGGTGAGCATCAGCACCGGCACCGGCCGGTCCGCCTGGATCCGGCGGCACACCTCCAGGCCGTCGAAGCCGGGCAGCATCACGTCGAGGACGACCAGATCGGGCTGTCCGGCGTGGAACTGCGCGACCGCGCTGGGCCCGTCCGCCGCGATCTCCACCGTGAAACCCTCGGCCCGTAGTCGGGCGGCGATGGACTCGGCGATGGTCCGTTCGTCCTCGACCACCAGTACCAGGCGTTCGTTCATGGGTCCTGACTGTAGGGAGCCGCCGTGGAGATCAGTGGTTTGCGTTGTGAATAACCTGTGGAGAACCGCTCACCCCTGTGGATAACTCCGGAACCAGGCCGGCTGGCGTGTGGGAACTCCCGAGGCTCGTTGTGGACAACCGACCGAGCTGTCAGGGTGGTCCGGTAGAGAGGAGGTGTGACGGTGACCAACCCTGCCCGGCCCGGCTGGGGCGACGCCTGGACGGTGGACGACCTCCAGAGCCTCTCCGAGGACGACCAGGTCTACGAGATCTTCGACGGGAGCCTGCTCGTGTCCTCCCATGCGGACGTCTTCCACGGCGCGGTCGCCAACCGCCTCCGCCGGATCCTCGACCGGCAGGCCCCGGACGGCGTGCTCGTCGGTCAGGACATCGGGGTGAGTGCGAATCGCTCGTCGTACTTCGTTCCGGATCTGTTCGTCGCTCGCGAGAGCGCACTGGACAGCGGCGGCGCCGCGCTCGACCCGGCCGATGTGCTCCTCGTCGTCGAGGTGATCTCCCCGAGCAACGCCGGCCGCGACCTGGTGCTCAAACGGCACGAGTACGCGGCCGTCGGCATTCCGCTCTACTGGCTGGTGGAGCCCCGCAAGCAGACCCTGACCGTGCTGGTGAACGGCGCGGGCGGCTACCGCGAGCAGGTCCTCCTTCCGGCCGGCGAGGTCTACCGCACCGACCAGCCGTTTCCCCTGACTCTGTCGCTGGTCGACATCTTCTGACCTGTCGCCCGGAACCTTTCCTTCCGCCCAGGAGTGGGACAGGTGAAGGGAGGTGGTGTTGGTGTCCGACGGGAACCTGATTGTCGAGCTTTACACCGGCTGTTTCCGACGCCTGGTGGTCCAGCTCTACGCGGTGACAGGCGATCTGTCCGAGGCGCAGGAGGCGGTCCAGGAGGCGTTCACCCGAGCGCTGGCGGCACCCGGTCGGCTCGCCCGCCTCGACAACCCGGAGGCGTGGCTGCGTCGGGTCGCGGTGAACGTCGCCCGTAGTCGTCACCGGCGGCGGCGGGTGTTGGACGGTCTGCTGCGTCGGATCGGTCCGCCGCCGGAGGTCGCCGACCGTTCACCGGAGCACCTGGCGCTGCTGGCCGCCCTGCGCGGACTTCCCGAGGGGCAGCGGCACGCATTGGCCCTGCACTACCTGGTCGACCTGCCGATCGGTGAGGTGGCGGCGACACTCGGCGTTTCGCCGGGCACGGTGAAGTCCCGGTTGTCCCGGGGTCGGCAGGCGCTGGCGACGCTGCTCACCGAGTCAGAGATCAGCGAGAGCACGAACATCGGGAGGATCGATGTCCGAACGTAGGTTCACCGGCTTCGACGTCGACACCATCGCCGACGCGGTCCGCCAGCCACCCTTGGACGATATGCGGACGGCTGCGCGAGCCCGCCGCCGACGGCGGGCCAGCGGGGTGGCTCTTGTTTTGGTTGTCACACTGGCCGGCGTGGCGGTGTCGCCACTGTTCGGCAACACCGGCCAGGGTGGATGGACCGGTCCTGACCAGCCGCCGATCAAGCCGGACCGCGGCGGCGAGTTCTTCCTGACCGGGCCGGAGTCGGCCGTCGTAGCGGGCGTGTGGGACGCCGACGCGGGTTGCTCCACGGTGCGGTTCCGGCACACCGACGACGGCGGGCGGAGCTGGACCGATGACGAGACGACCCGTTACCGCACCAGCCAATGCGAACAGGACGAACAGGGACATCCGCAGAGCAGCCCGGAGTTCTCGGTGCTCGGCCAGCGCTCCTACCTGGTCCGGGACGGCGACCAGCTCCGGCTCTCCACCGACTATGGCCGCACCTGGCGGGACGCCGATCAGGCCATGGTGACGGTGCCGTCCTTTCCGGCGAGGGCGCAGCCGGTCTTCTGTCCGTGGGGCCGGGGCTGCGGGGCGCTACGGGAACCGGTGGCGGTCTCGTCGACGGGGACGGTGTACCGGCTCGCCGGCAAGCCGCCGTCGCCCTATCCGCCCGCGAGCATCTATCCGAGTGCGGACGGAACAATCTGGGTGACCTACTGGCCGGGTGACATCGGCGTCATGGTGGTGGCCCGGAGCGTGGACCGGGGAGCCACCTGGACCACCTGGCGGCCGCCCGAGGGAGCGGACGTGATCGCGATAGCCGGGGTCAGTGCACAGGAGGCGTACCTGCTGATCGCGCCGCCACCACCGGCCGGTGCCCAGCCGATGGAGGTCGAGGGCACGTCGCAGTTGCTGCGTACCACGGACGGAGGGCGAACCTGGTTGGACATGGGCACCGACCTGCCGAACTCGTTGGAGACCCGGGTCCTCGTCGTCGGCTCGGGCGGCTCCCTGCTGCTCGTCGAGGCGGGGAACATGCAGCCCTCCAGCAACAGGTCCAAAGCCATGATCGGCCTGGATGCCGGACGACACTTCAAGACGGTCCGCGAGTACGACCGACGCGACGGGGGCGTCGGTGCCGCGCCCGGATACGCCTGGCTCTACGGCCGGGACGACATGACGACCGGCGGTGCGGACCACGTGCAGTTGACCGGCGACGGCACATCCTGGACGCGCTTCCCGCTCCCGGACTGAGCGCCGCCGGACGTGCGACGGGGCCGGTGAACTGCCACCGGCCCCGTCGACAGGGCATGGATCTTGGCCGTCACTCCAGGCCGACGCGCTCCGGGCGGGCCGAGGCGGAGCCGAGCCAGGTGTGCGGGTTGCCGTACCAGCACCAGCCCAGCTTGGGCGCGCCCTGACTGATCCACAGCGCCGGCACCCGCTTGTCGCCGCAGCGGGAGCCGATCAGCGAGAAGCACCTGTTGCTCGCCAACGAGGCCGGGTGCAGCGTGATGAAGGCGAGCCCCTCGTCGATGCTGAGCGGCAACCGGCCCTGCGCGGTGATCCCCTCCATCGCCGTCACCGGGGGCAGGTTGCGGAACTCCTCGCCACGGTCGACGTCGAAGAGCAGGTACGCCGGCCCGGCCGGCACCTCCAGCTCCTTGATCGGGTCGAAGCGGGGCAGGTCGTCCTCGGCGTAGTTCCGGTCGACGACGCCGGGCTTGCGCTTGCCGGCCAGGGTGGTGAGCTGCACCCGTTCCGGCACCCCGATCAGGTCCCGGGTGATGACCAGCAGGAACGGCACCCGGGCGTCGGTGGGGGCGGGCAGCCCGGCGGTGCCCTCGACCGCCCTGGCCCGCAGTGGTGCGACCAGGTCGCGGAAGGCGCTCTCGGTCAGCCCGGCGAGGGTGGGGTAGCCGAGCTGCACCAGGCGGTCGAGTTGGCTGTCGAACTCGGATTCGGCGTCGAACGGGGTCTCGGTCACGGCAGGCCTCCCGGAAGTCGTACGGACTAGCGTACAACGTACGGTAGCGCTGCTTCCATTCCTGGCTCAGCGACTCCAATCCTGCTTCGCGGCCCTGACCAGCTTGTCCTTCAACTCCCGGGTGTGCCGCCGACTCACCGGCAGCTCGGTGGAGTCGATCACCACCACGTAGCCGGAGTTGACCAGCCGCAACTCCGCGATCAACTTCAACTGCACCAGGTACGACCGGTGCACCCGGACGAAACCGGCATCCGCCCAGCGCTCCGCGAGCGTGGCAAGCGAGACCCGCACCAGGTGCGACCCCTCCGCGGTGTGCAGGCGGGCGTAGTCGCCCTGCGCCTCCACCCACCGCACCGCCGAGCGGGGCAGCATCCGGGTGGTCCCGGCCAACTCGATGGGGATGGTCGGGTCCTCCTCCGCGCGGGCCAGCGCCGCCGGGTGCGACGGCACCACCCGTGAGCCGATCACCCGTCGCAGCGACTCGGCCAGCCGATCGGCGCGAACCGGTTTCCGCACGTAGTCGGTGGCGCCCAGATCGAAGGCGTCCACCGCACCGTCGTCGTACGCGGTGACGAACACGATCGCCGGCGGCCGGGCGAAGCGGCGCAGCACCCGGGCCAACTCCATGCCGTCCAGGCCGGGCATCCGGATGTCCAGGAAGACCACGTCCACGTCGCCGTCGCGCAGCAGCCGCAGCGCCTCGGTGGCATCCCCGGCCGTGTGCAGCCGGGCCACCCGGGGGTCGGCCCGCAGGTGGTACGCCAGCTCGTCGAGCGCGGGCGGCTCGTCGTCCACCGCGAGCACCCGCAGGAAGCCGGTGGTCACGACCCTGCCCGTACGCCCGGGTGGAACTTCGGCACCCGCATGCTCACCTTCGTGCCCGAGCCCAGCCCGGTCTCCACGACCAGGCCGAACCGGTCACCGAAGACCGAGCGCAGCCGCTCGTCGACGTTGGAGAGGCCGACGTGCTGGCCCGTGTCGTCGCCCGGGTCGCCGGTGCCGCGGGCCAGCTCGGCGATGCCGGCGGTCAGCGTGGTCGGATCCATTCCCACTCCGTCGTCCTCCACCGTGATGTGGCATTCGGCGCCCGCGTCCCGGGCCTCGATGCTCACCATGCCCGTGCCCGGCTTGCGGGACAACCCGTGGCGAACCGCGTTCTCCACCAACGGCTGGAGGCAGAGGAACGGCAGCGTCACCGGCAGCACCTCCGGGGCGATCTGCAACCGCACCTGCAACCGGTCGCCGAACCGGGCCCGCTCGATGGTCAGGTAACGGTCGATCGACCGCAGCTCCTCGGCGAGGGTGGTGAACTCACCGTGCGCCCGGAACGAGTACCTGGTGAACTCCGCGAACTCCAGGATCAGCTCCCGGGCTCGCTCCGGATCGGTGCGCACGAACGAGCCGATCGCGGTCAGCGCGTTGTAGATGAAGTGCGGGCTGATCTGCGCCCGCAACGCGCGGACCTCGGCGCGGGCCAGCCGCTCCCGCGACGAGTCCAGCTCGGCCAGGGCGAGCTGGTTGCCGGCCCAGTGCGCCGTCTCCAGGGTGGCCTGCACCAACCCCGGGGGTGGTGGACTGTCGGCGACCGCCACCAGCGCGCCCACCACCCGGCCGTCCGCGCCCAGCAACGGCGCGACCACCGCCCCGCGGATCGGGCAGTCGACCCGGTCGCAGTGCAGCTCCTGCTCATCCAGCACCGTCGAGCGGCCGGTGACCACCGTCCGCTGGGCCGCCGCGAGCAGTTGCTCCCCGTGGTGCGTGCCGCGCCCGTCGAGGGCCAGCAGCCGGTCGGCGTCGGTGAGCGCCAGCCCGGCCGCGCCCACCAGCGACCGCAGATGGCGTACGGCCTTCGCCGCGCCCGCCTCGCTCAACCCGGTCCGCAGCGGCTCGGCGGCCAGCCCGGCGGTGTGCAGCACCTCGTAGGTGGCCCGCTGGGTGGCGGTGGCGATGCCACGGCGGGCCCGCAGTCGCAGCACCGCCAACAGGGCGGCGGTCAGCGCGGTGACGAGGGAGACGACGCCGACCACGGCGGAGAGGTTGGCAGCCACGCAGCGATCCTTGCCCCTGCCGGCTCGTCCGCCAAGCCCTCAGGGCTAGTACGACAGCCGCCGTTCGAGATCATGGCTGAAGTTCGAGGTCGAGGCGGCGTGTGTAGTGGGCTTGTCGGGCTCGGGCTTGATGGCGGCGTCGCCAGCCTGACCAGTGCAAACGGTGGGCGAGGTCGCTGATCGGGCGGATGAGGCAGGCGTTGATCAGGCGGCGGATCTCGTTGACGGTCAGCTTGATCAGCCTGGTGTCGCTGGGCTCGTCGTGGGCGTCGGCGGCGCAGATCGTCAGGACGGCGAGGGCGGCCAGTGCGAGGGTGGTGAATCGGTGCCAGGAGTCCCAGCGGCGGACCTGGTGCTGGTCCAGGCCGACTTGGCCCTTGGCGGCTTGGAAGGCTTCTTCGACGGTCCAGCGGATGCCGGCGACCCGGACGAGCTGGGCGAGGGTGGCCGGTCTGGGAGCCCAGCAGCGGTAGAAGGCCAGCTCACCGGTGGTGGTGTTCTTTCTGATCAAGATGCTGTGTCGGCCGCCGTCGTCGGGGTCGGCGTCGGTGCACACGTCGTCCAGCCAGGCCCAGTCGTAGAAGCGCGGGCCCTTGGATCCGGCGCCGGCGCTGCGGCGCTGCCACGCCGAGGCGGGTAAGTCAGCGGCGATGTGGTCGGCGCGGACCCGGGTCTTGCCGCCGTCGATCGGCACCAGGTGACTGCGGGACACGGCCAGGACGTAGCCGATCTCGTGTTCGCGCAGGCCCGCGCGGAAGACACTACTGTTGCCGTAAGCCTCGTCCGCGGCGGCCCAGCTGGCCGGCACTCCGGCGTCGAGGGCCGCGGTGATCATCTGCGCGGCGAGTTCCGGCTTGGTGGCGAACCCGATCTCGTCGGGCACGCCGGCAGCCTGGCAGCGATCCCGGTCCTCGGTCCACGACGCCGGCAGATACACCCGCCGATCGATCAGGGTGTGCCCATCGGCGCCGGCGTAGCCGAGGAACACCCCGACCTGGCTGTTCTCGATCCGCCCCGCCGTGCCGGTGTACTGCCGCTGCACCCCGACCGTGTGCATGCCCTTCTTCAGGTCACCAGTGTCGTCAACGACCAGGACCGCGTCCGGGGCACCGAACCGGCCGGCGATCAACTGCCGTAGGTCGTCGCGGACGGCGTCGGCGTCCCACACCGCCCGGTACAACAGTCGCTGCATCGCATCTGGGCTGGCGTGCCCGGCCTGCTCAGCCAACTGCCAGCACGTCTTCACCTCAAGGTCAGCCAGCAGCCCCGTCGCGAACTGCCGCGCCGCACGACGCGGCTCCACCCGCCCGAACCGGCCCGCGAAGCACCCCAGCACCTCACCCAGCACCCGATCCCACCGAGCAACAGCTACGCTGTGGCACGCGGCCACCGCCAGATCTGAAGTTATGTCCACAACGTACAGACGATCACGCGGTGGCCGCCTCGCGTCCACCGTCAGCGGGGCCGTCGGCTCGGCTGAAATGGACGCTGCACCTGCCAGATTTTACAACGTGTCATACGCCTTATCGGCACTTCGGGCTGCTGCGTTTCCTTGATTTTCTTCTGCGAGGCCCGCCGATAGGAATACGCATCCCGTCGCTGTCACGACCAGGAAGAGCATGGCGACTCCCCAGAGCCGGTGGACGGGCATCGTGAGGAGAGCAATCACTGCAGCGATGAGCAGGAGCAGTAGTCCGCCCCGAGTCTTGGCGTTAGACATAGTGGCGATCATATCACCTGCGAATTAGGGCGACCGAGGGTCAGCGCGCTTGACGCTGACCCTCGGTCTCAGTCTACCGGGTTTGCTACAGGTAACTCGCTGTGGTGGACTTCCTCAGCTTGCTACCGCCGTTCGAGTAGCTAATGCTGAAGAGGCCCCATGCGGCAGAGGCAGAAAAGCCGGGCGAACCGTCCTGGTTGTGCTCGAACTGGAATTGCGCCCCGAGCTTGGTCGAGCCGCACCCACTGGCGCCGGTCTTATTGAACGTCGCCTTAAAGTAGCCGTTATCCGTCAGCAGCTTGAAGCCGCTGACAGTATCACGAATTCCGAAGATGGGGCTTCCGTTCACGCCGCCATCGTCGATATAGGTCGCGCTCGTGTGGTCGGCTCCGGTGTAATCGGCGGCCTTCCTCGTCAGTGCGCCCGTGCGGAAACAGCCGCCGCCGCCGAGGTTGGTCTGGATGGTGGCGACGTCGTCCGGAGCGCTACCGTTGACGTAGTTGTCGCGGAAGTTCCAGGAGCCGGTGACCACGCGGTTGGTGTTCAGATCGTAGTTCAGCGTCATGGCGACGCTGAACGCATCCGTCGGTACCGCGAGCACACCGAAATCAGAAGGCGCTGACTTTGCGGCGGCTTCCCGCGATGCGAGGACCGTCTCGGCTTCAGTCGAGGTGAGGTCTCGATCGATTCCGTTTACACGCACCTGCATCGGCGGAAGGCCGTACTTCGTCAGAAGCTGGTCGATGCCTGTGTAATCCGTTGGGTGCTGACTCTGGTAGGCGTCAATCTCAGCCTGAGCGGCGATTCGCCAGTCTTGGGCGTTTGCCACCGTGTGCCCGGTAGTTGAAACTGCGATTGCACTGAGCACGGCAACGGCAGTCCGCACTCCTACAGAACGGTAATTCACTCCCCAGTCTCCCTACTATTGACGAGACGTAAGGGCTATTCCTGCACGAGACAAGTGCCCGTCTGAGCTCTACGTTAATAGAGTGTGACGTGCCTTGCCTCCGCGCAAATGCCCCCGTTGGAAAGATCTAATCTCATTCACGTAACGCTGTCAACCAGCCACTTTAAGTGATTGTTGGTCGTCACTGACCGTTCCCGAGAGATGTAAGTCGACTTGTCTGGTTTGGTGTTCGTTGGGCAGCAAGCGAAGGCAAATTCCCTAAGAATTTGAGGTTGGCAAACCGTGGCAGGCTTTCACGGATTGTTACATCCGGATCTCGCAAATCACGGATAGTTACTACGGTCAACCCGGTGGTCATCTCTCCGCTAGCTAGTAGGGCAGGGTTGAGGCCCGGGAGTCAGGCGGGACGAGGTGGCGACGCGACCGCCGTGTACGCCGATGTCTTTGCTGGCCCTCAGCTCCACTTGGTGGGGCGGGTGTAGCTGCGTCCGGTCTCGGGGTCCGCGACGATGCTGGGCAGCTGGGCGTCTCGTAGGGCTTGCTCGCGGATGAAGAACTGGCCGAGGTCGCCGATGCTGGTCAAGTGGCTGGATGCCTTGGTGTTGCCGGGCGGCATGGCGAGGTAGATCCGTTGGGCGGGGTTGACCGCCCGCACTGTGGCCAGTGCTGGGGCGAGGTCGGTGTCGGCGCTGACGAGCAGGGTGGTGTCCGCGATGCGCAGGGCAGCGTCGGCGACCATCATCGCGCCGAGTGCGACGTCGGTCCCCTTCTCCTCGTAGCTTCTGTACTGCCGGCCGCAGCCGCAGCTGTAGCTCTGTCCACAGCGGCGGCAATCCTTGATCGTCCGCTCCTTGAATCGCCCGAGGTGCACGGTGAGCAGCCCGCCGTTGCGGATCTTCATGGCCTCGATGTAGCTGGTCTGGTTCTGGGCGGCGGCCGGCTCATTTTTGACGTGTATGGTTGGTCCATACGACGCCGAGAGATACGGCAGGAACGGCCCCCCAACGGGGGCCGTTTTTTTGTCCGGATTGCCGTTCGTCACCTTATCGCTACTGTCCGACGGCCTCGACCCGGCCGGCTATCGGCTGCGTGAATACCGGTGGCTTCGAGCCCCTTGCCGCAGGGCTAGTACGCGCCCTTGCGGGCGAGCACCACCCCGACGGTCCGCCACAGGATGCTCAGGTCGTACGCGAGGGACCAGTTGTCGACGTAGTAGAGGTCCAGGCGGACCGACTCGTCCCAGGACAGGTCGGAGCGGCCGGAGACCTGCCACAGGCCGGTCATGCCGGGGCGGACCAGCAGGCGGCGGCGGACGTCACCGAGGAAGTCGCCGTCGTCGGCCGGCAGCGGGCGGGGCCCGACCAGCGACATCTCGCCCCAGAGCACGTTGATCAGCTGCGGCAGCTCGTCCAGCGAGGTGGCCCGCAGGAAGCGGCCGACCGGGAAGACCCGCGGGTCCTCCTTCATCTTGAACAGCATGCCGTCGGTCTCGTTCCGGTCGACCAGGCTGGCCAGCCGGTCCTCGGCGTCGACGTACATGGTCCGGAACTTCCACACCCGGAAGGTGCGCCCCTCGTGCCCCACCCGGGGCTGCCGGAAGAAGACCGGCCCACGGTCGGAGACCTTGATCGCCACGGCGATGGCCACGAACAGCGGGATCAGCAGCAGCAGGCCGAGACCGGCGGCGACCCGGTCCATCAGGTTCTTGGCCAGCAGCGCCGGCCCGGAGAGGGTCGGTTCCTCGACGTGCAGCAGCGGCAGACCCTCGATCGGGCGGATGTGCACCCGGGGGCCGGCGATGTCGGTCAACTGCGGGGCGACCACCAGGTCGACGCCGGAGCCCTCCAACTGCCAGGCCAGCCGGCGCAGCTCGCCCGGCTCCGCGCTGGCCGACCCGCAGACGGCGATGGTGTCCCCACCGACCTCACGGACCAGGGCCAGCACGTCCCGCCCGGCGTACACCGGAACCGGGGTCGGCATGCCGCGGGCCGCCGCGTACCCGTCGGTGATGTGGATGGCGACGGGCATCAGCCCGGCGGCCGGGCTGCGGGTGACCGCCGCGTAGACCTCCAGGCACTCGGGCAGGGTGCCGACCAGCACCATCCGGTGCGCGGCCTGGCCGGCCCGCCGCCGGATGTAGTGCAGCGCCCACCGGGCCACGAAACGGCCCCACAGGATCAGCAGCAGCGCCCCGAGCAGGGCCGTGCCGACCGTCCAGCGGGACAACTCGGTCTTGGTGGCGAAGGCGAGGAACGAGACACTCGCGGCGACCGTCACCCCGGCCCGGATCACCCGCTTGAACTCGTCCGGGCCGAGCCCCAGATAGCGCCGGTCGTACGCCCGGTTGCTCCAGAGAATGACCACCCAGCCGAGCGGGAGCAGCAGAAAGGAGATCGTGTGGAACCAGGTCGGGTCCTGCTTGGTGCCGGAGAACCCGGAGGCGGCCTGGTCGAAGAGCTGAATCGCGATCCAGCTGGCGAACGCCGCCGCGCCGAAGTCGAGCAGCAGCAGGATCGCCGTGTAGGGGCGGTGCCAACGGGAGACACGGCGTCGCGCCCTGGTCCACGCCGACCGAGGGACACCGTTGTGGGACGGCGGCGTCGGCGGCTGGATCTCGAAGCTGTCGACGTGCCGCACGAGTCTGCTCCGGCCTTCGTTGGTTACCGGGCGCTGGAGGCTTGCCGTCACCTCACCCATGTCCTCCCGCATGACACGGGCCGCTCACTCGGCGTGAGGGCCCGGTCGCCCACCGTCCCAGTCTCCCACGTGGGCTCCGACCGGTCGCCGCCCCGAAGGAGATTGGCGACCGATGGTGCCGGCGGGATCTGGCCGGCTCCGCACCATTTCAGAAGCCGGGGACCGGGCCACTATACCGATGGATGCGCGCGTGGCGAGAACGGCGGACCGGAGCTTCCACTCAGTGAGGGCGATTCCGCTCCGTAGTCACGGAGTGGAATTACTCACCGTACGAGACGGGACAACCGACGGTCAGCGAGCGGCTTGCCGCCGGTCTGGCAGGTCGGGCAGTACTGCAGGCTGGAGTCGGCGAACGACACCTCGCGCACGGTGTCCCCGCACACCGGGCAGGGCAGCCCGGTGCGCGCGTGCACCTTCAGACCGGAGCGCTTCTCGCCCTTCAGCTCCGCGGCCCGCTGACCGAGGGACCGCTCGACCGCGTCGCCCAGGACCTGCCGGGTGGCGGCGTGCAGGGTGGCGATCTGGGCGTCGGTGAGCCGATCGGTGATCGCGAACGGGGACAGCTTCGCGGCGTGCAGGATCTCGTCCGAGTACGCGTTGCCCACCCCGGACAGCACCGACTGGTCGGTCAGCACCCCCTTGACCTGCCCCCGCCGGCCGCGCAGCCGCTCGGCGAAGGTGGGCAGATCCGCGGCGAGCGCATCGGGGCCCAGCTTGGCCACCCCGGGGACCGCCGCGAGGTCGGTGACCAGATACGCGGCCAGCTTCTTCTGGGTGCCCGCCTCGGTGAGATCGAAGCCGGACCCGTCCTCCAGGCGTACCCGCACCGCGATCGGGCCCTTGCCCGGCCGCAACGGGGTGGTGGTGGGGAACCCCTCCCGGTAGTGCAGCCAGCCGGCTCGCGCCAAATGCACCACCAGGTGCAGGTCACCCTCGAAGCGGACATCAAGGAACTTGCCGTGCCGACTGGCGTCGACGACCGCCCGACCGGCGACCTCGGTCGGTGCCGGCTCGTACGTTTTCAGGGCGCTGATCGCGGCGATCTCCAGCCGATCGACGCGCCGCCCCACCGCGCGCTGACGCAGGTAACCCGCGAGCGCCTCAACCTCCGGTAGTTCGGGCACGACACAACGGTAGCCTTCTTTCCCGTGAGAATCGTGGTGGCGCACAACCGGTACCGGGAAGCCCAGCCGTCCGGTGAGAACACGATCGTCGACTCGGAGATCGCTCAGCTCACCGCCGCTGGCGTCGAGGTGCTGCCCTTCATCCGCAGTTCGGACGAGATCCCGTCGATGTCGAAGGCGGCGAAGGCGCTGCTGCCGATCTCGCCGATCTGGGCGCCGCGCGCCCAGCACGACCTGAGCCGGCTGCTCACCGAGCACCGACCGGACGTTCTGCACCTGCACAACCCGTACCCCCTGCTCTCGCCCTGGGTGGTGCGGACCGCGCACCGGCACGGCGTGCCGGTGGTGCAGACGGTGCACAACTACCGGCAGGTCTGCTCGTCGGGGATCTACTTCCGCGACGGCGTGATCTGTCAGGACTGCAAGGGTCGGGCGCTGGGTGTGCCGGCGATCAAGCACCGCTGCTACCGCGACTCGGCGGCGCAGAGCGCGCTGATGGCGACCACCCTGGCCGTGCACCGGGGCACCTGGCGCTCGGTGGATCGGTACGTCGCGCTCACCTCGGCCATCGCCGACCACCTCCGCGACTACGGCATTCCGGACGAACGCATCGTGGTGAAGCCGAACTCGGTACCCGACCCGGGTCGGCCGGCGCCGCTCGGTGACGGGTTCCTCTACATGGCCCGGCTCTCCCCGGAGAAGGGCGTCGACCTGCTGCTGGACGCCTGGCGTCGGCACCCGGCGGGCTCGCTGGGGACGCTGCGGGTGGCCGGCGACGGTGAGCTGCGCCCCCTCGTCGAGGCAGCCGCCGCCGAACGACCCGACGTGGTCTACCTCGGTCAGCTCGACCGGGCCGGCGTGCAGGCCGCGGTCGAGGCGAGCGCGGTGGTGATCGCCGCCGCCATGTGGCATGACGTACTGCCCACCGTGATCATCGAGGCGTTGGCGAGCGGCCGGCCGGTGCTCGGTACGGCGTTGGGCGGCATTCCATACCTGGTCGGGGCCGACGCCCCGCACGAGCCCGCCGGCACCGGGCCCGCCGAGATCGCCTCCGCGGTCGCCGGGGGCGGCGGCTCAGCCATGCCGGCGGGGATCGGTCTGGGCGAGGCCGGTTGGGTGGTCGCCCCGGAACCGGCCGCGCTCGCGGCCGCCCTGCCGGTCGCCCGCGCCGGCGCGCCCGGGCTGACAGTGGCCGCCCGCGCCCGCTACGAGCGCATCTTCCACCCCGACGTCGTCACCAAAAAGCTCATCGAGGTGTACGCGGGCCTGGCCCGCACCCCCAACCACGTCTGACCGCGCGATCGCCGACGCGCCCCGCGCCCGCGTCCCCACGCGTCAGCACCCGCCGTCGCTCCGTGCCCCTCCTTCGGGGCCGACCTTGAGCGGGTGCCGTGCCGTGGGTCCTGGCCGGCCGGGGATCTGCGCGCAAGATCCGCGCAACATCAGGGATGTTGGGGTCTCCCACGGGCCGGAGGCAGCAACTTCAGGGAAGTTGAGCGGATTTTGCGGGCGGGCCGCCGGGCGGACGAGCAAGCGGGCGCGGGGGGACGGGTCTGGGTGGGCGAGGAGGTCAGCGTAGGGAGGCGCGGGCCGAGAAGGCGATGCTCGCGAGCAGGAAGCCGCCGTTGACGATGGTGAAGGCGACCATCACCCAGAGGACCAGCGCGGGGGCCACGGCGAGCACCACTGCGGCCACGAAGACCACCGCGCCGTAGTCGCGGACCAGCTTCACCAGGCGTACCGGCAGCGAGGTCGAGGTGACCATGCTGGCCGCGTTCGGGCCGGCCTGCATCACCGACGTGACCAGGTTGACCATCCAGGTGCCCGCGAAGGTCGCAACGAGCCAGGTCGGCGTGGACGGCTCCTGCGCCACGGCGGTGGCGGCCAGGGCCGCTACCAGGGCGATCTGCGCGGCCACGTCGCAGAGCACGTCGACCCGCGCGCCGGCCGCGCTGCCCTGGCCGGTCACCCGGGCCAGCTGCCCGTCCGCGCAGTCCAGCGAGTACGCCACCTGCCAGCCGATCAGCGCGAGCAGGCCGACCACCCAGGCCGGTACGTCCCCGTCGGCGACCGGGCCGGCGAGCGCCACCACTGTGACCGAGGTGGCCAGCCCGAGCACCAGGTTGGTGATGGTCAACGCGGTCGGTCGCAGCCCGAGCCGCTGGGCGACGAGCGCGAAGACGGCCCCCAGCCACTGGCTGATCGACTCGCTGAACAGGCCGCCGCCCCGGTTCACCCGGTGGAAGTCGGCGACGGTGGGACGGGGGTCAGCCAAGCTGGTCGCGGATTGCACCGGCGTAGTCTGCCAGCCGTTCCCGGGTCTCGGTAGGCGACAGTGCCAGGTGTTCGAGGATGGTGTACCGGTCCGGCCGGGTACGCGGCGCGAACTGCACCGCCTCGACGAACTGGTCGTCGGTGAGCGTCACCTCGGCGGGGAGCCGGGGCAGACCGTGCCGGGCGAGGCAGGCCGACATCTCACCGAAGCGGCGGAGGTCTCCGCGCAGCCAGGTGCAGAACAGCGCACCCAGCCCGGCCAGCTCACCGTGCGAGGCGGTCCCCGGAAAGAGCGCGTCGACCGCGTGCATGATCTCGTGGCAGCCGCCGCTGCACGGACGGCTGGTGCCGTCGACAGCCATCGCCAGGCCGCTGGAGATCAACGCTTCGGCGAGGACGATCACGAAGGCGTCGTCGCTCATGTCACCCGGGTGGTTGAGCACCGCTTCGGCGCCCGCCCGGGAGAGCGAGGCGGCCAGCCCGTCGACCGGCTCACCGCGTACCTGTCGGGACAGCTCCCAGTCGGCCAGCGCGCTGATGTTGCTGACCACGTCGCCGATGCCGGCCCGGTTGTGCCGGTCCGGGCCGCTCTCCACGAAGTCCAGGTCGACGATCACGCCGATCGGGATGTGCACGCCGTAGGAGCCCTTGATCCCGTCGGTGATCAGGCTGGCCACCGGGGAGGCGATCCCGTCGTTGGCGAGGCTGGTCGCCACCGACACCATCGGCAGCCCTCGGCGGGTGGCGGCGTACTTCGCCACGTCGATGGTCTTGCCGCCGCCGATGCCGACGACCGCGTCGTACGACCGGGAGCGCAGTTTGCCGCCCAGGTCGTCGGCGGCGTCAAGCGTCCCGCCGGAGACGGTGAACACGTCCGCCGAGCGCAGCGACGGTCGGATCAGCTCCGCGATCTGCGCGCCCTGACCCGGGCCGACCACCACCGCGACGTCGCCCCCGGAGGAGATCCGCCCGTCGGCCAGGATCGCGCCCAGGTCGGCGACCGCCCCGCGTCGCACGTCGATGTGCAGCGGGGTGAGGACGCTCCGAGCTAGTAGCGGCACGCGATCTCCCGCGCGCGGGCCAGGTCGGCGTGGTTGTCGACCTCGACCCATGGGACGTCACCGATCGGAGCCGCCCGCACCTCCCCGCCCCGGTCGGCGAACTCCTGGTAGCCGTCCTCGTAGTAGAGGTTCGGGTCGCGTCGCCAGGTCGCCTCCAGCGCGTCGGCGAGGGCGTCGGCGACCTGCGGCTCGATCAGCGTCGCGCCGATGTACTCCCCGTACGCCTCGCCCGGGTCCATGATCTTGGTGATCCGGGTGAGCTGGCCGGCGGCGTCGAAGGTGGTCTTCATCTCCTCTTCGGCCAGCGGCTTGAGGGTGTCCACGGCGAGCAGGATGCCCGGCCCACGCTCGGCGAGCAGGGTCTTCTCGATGCTCACCGGGTGCACGGTGTCGCCGTTGACCAGCAGCACCCCGCGCGCGAAGTACTCCCGGGCCAGCCAGAGCGAGTAGGCGTTGTTCCACTCCTCGGCCTTGTCGTTGTGCACCAGGGTGAGCGTGACGCCGTACTTCTTCTCCAGGTCCGCCTGGCGGGAGACGACCGCGTCCGCCGCGTAGCCGACGACGATCACGATGTCGGTGAGCCCGACCTCGGCGAGGTTGCCCAGCGCGATGTCCAGGATCGTCGTCTCGCCGTCCACCGGCACCAACGCCTTGGGCAGGGTGTCGGTGTACGGGCGCAGCCGTCGTCCCGCTCCGGCCGCGAGCACCATTCCGATCATCGCGACATCCTCCCTCGTCCTGCTCCCGTCACCGCTGGAGGATAGCCCCGGCCGGGTGGGCCGCTCCGGCCAACCGGGTCAGCCGGGCAACGCCGCCAGGTCGGCGAGCATCGTCAGGCGCTCCTCCGGGCTGAGCACGGCGTACGGGCCGGCGGCCCGCCGGTCGGTCTCCAGTTCGATAGCGAGCCGCTCGGGACCGGCCGGCAGGGCGGTAATGCTCGACGCGGTGTGCCCGGCGGCGGTCCAGGCGGCGGCGTGCGCGTCGGCCCGGTGGTGGCGCAGCGTGCCGAGCCGGTTGAGCAGCAGCACGCCCGACGGGGTGCCGTCCGGCTCGTACGGGGGCGCCAGCGCGGCGAAGGCCGAGCCGCCCGGGTCCCCCTCCTCGTCGGCCAGCACCAGGGCGTACGACAGCAGTCGGCCGAGCATGGCCACCAGCCGGGCCACCCGGTCGTCGTGCCCGGCCCACAGTTCCTCGGTGACCTCGGCGTGCACCTGGTACAGCTCGGCGAGGAAGGCGGCGCCGCGCTCGGTGGCGGAGAGGGCGCCGTCCGGGCCTCGGTAGATCATCCCGTGTGCCACCTGCTTGTCCACGGTCCGCCGGCAGACGACCGGGTCCTGGTAGCGGGTGATCGCCGCGAACCCCTGCCCGTCGACGGTGCCACCGGGCGCGGCCAGCCGGGTGCGCAGGTCGACCAGGAAGCCGGTCGCGGTGACTCCGCCGTAGCGCTGGGACAGTTCGGCGCCACCACCGTCCCGGCCGGCGAGGATGCCGGCGCGGAAGGTCCGGTCCACGGCCGGTGCGAGCAGCCCGGCGATCCGGTGGGGCGCCAGCGCGACGGTGTTCACAGACCGATCGACCGCAGGACGGCGAAGCCCTCCTCCGCGATCCGTCGGATCAGCCCGTCGTTGACGTCGCGGTGCTCGTCGAGCACTGCCACCTCGTGTTCGGCCAGCCAGCGGTACTCGGTGTGCTTGCCGGCCTCCAGCGTCGGGCGGTCGAGGTCACCGTCGACGCGGACCAGGAAGTCGTACTCGATCCGGGTCAGGCCGTCGTCGCCGACGTAGCTGTACTCGCCCACCTGGCCGAGGACGTGCGAGAGGACCCAGCCGGTCTCCTCGGTGACCTCCCGGCGCAGCGCCTCGTCGATGTCCTCGCCCGGCTCCAGGTGACCGCCGACGATGTCCCAACAGTTGGGAAAGAGGCGTCGGTGTGGTGAGCGGCGCTGGAAGAAGATGCGGCCGTCATGGTCGACGATCAGCGCGCCGGCGCAGCGCAGGGGCTCGGTGGACACCATCCGACAGTAGCCAGCGCCCGCAGCTTGTGCGATGCCGCTCTTGTCCCGGAAACATCCACCCACCACCATGTCCGTACCGAATGCCCACCGTCCCAAAGGGGTGATGCGTGATGCAGGTACGGGATGCGATGTCCAGCCAGGTCCTCGTCGTCGGTCCGGAGCACACGCTCCGCCAGGCGGCCCGGATGATGTCGGCCCGCGGTGTCGGGTCGGCGGTCGTGATCGACCCGGATTCCGAGGGCGTGGGGATCATGACCGAACGCGACGTGTTGAAGGCCATCGGCGCCGGCCTGGACTGCGACGTGGAACGCACCGGCGCCCACCTGACCTGGGACGTGGTCTACGCGGGCCCGGAGTGGACGGTGGCCGAGGCCGCCGCCGCGATGGCCCGGGGCGGGTTCCGGCACCTGGTGGTGCTGGACGGCCGGGAGGTGGCCGGCGTGATCT
Source organism: Micromonospora sp. NPDC005220 (assembly GCF_040607895.1). Lineage (NCBI taxonomy): Bacteria > Bacillati > Actinomycetota > Actinomycetes > Micromonosporales > Micromonosporaceae > Micromonospora > Micromonospora sp. NPDC005220. Next base: position 37,097 of record NZ_JBEXHP010000007.1, on the reverse strand, counting down.
CCGTGCGGGACATCATGCGGGTCTGGGCGGAGAGCCAGGCGGTCGCCACGACCTGACCGGGGGGTGGTGTGCCGGGCCTGATCGATGGGTAGACATCCCTTGCGGGCGCGGAGGTGCCGTGGCCCGTGGGGGAGGTCCCGATGCGCGACGCGGAGCGGCTGGTCGAGCAGCAGTACGCCATGCTCCTGCGTCGGGACGTGGCCCGTCTGCCGGATCTCTACGCCCCGGAGGCGTTCTACGCCATGCCGGGTGTGACGGTCCGTCCGATCGAGCTGCCCGCGCTCCTGCGCACCTGGACCGGCGCCTTCCCGGACCTGCGGATCGACCCGATGGGCGCGGTCCGCACCGGCGGTGGCGCCGCCATCGAGGTGCGGCTGACCGGCACCCACACCGGCACCCTGCATTCGCCGTACGGCACCGTCGCGCCGACCGGCCGCCTGGTGAGCTGGGAGGTGGCCGACGTGGTCCGGGCCCGCAAGGGTCGGATCACCGCCTGGCGTTCCTACTTCGACTGGAGTCAGCTCCTCGACGCGCTCGGCGTGCAGCTGGAGGGACTTTCCCGGGCCGCGCAGCACGACGCGCTCGCCCTTCCGGTCTGATCTGCCGCCGACCCGGAGGAGTGCTGTCACCCGACCCGGTGGCTCAGGATGCGGACATCGCCGTGCCGACCGCGCGTTCCCCGCCGCCGCCCGTACGCTCAACATCCATGACCGCCGAGCAGTTGATCTCCTTTGCCCGTGGGGCTCCCTCGCTGGACATCGTCGATGTCGAGGGCCTCAAGGCCGCCGCCGTCCGCGCCTTCGACGCCGACCCCGCGGGGGTGACGGCGTACGGCACCTCCGTCGGGTACCTTCCGCTGCGAAAGTGGATCGCCGAGAAGCACGGGGTCGAGGCCGACCAGGTGCTGGTCACCAACGGGTCGCTCCAGGCCGACGCGTTCCTCTTCGACCACCTGGTCCGCCCCGGCGACGCGGTGGTGGTGGAGCGCCCGACGTACGACCGGACGCTGCTCAACCTCCAGCGGATGGGCAGTGAGCTGCACAGCATCACCGTCCAGCCGGATGGCCTGGACACTGCCGAGCTGCGCAAGCTGCTGGAGTCCGGGGTGCGACCCCGGCTCGCGCACGTCATCCCGAACTACCAGAACCCGGCCGGCATGACGCTCTCCCTGGAGAAGCGCCGGGAGCTGCTCGACCTGGCCGCCGAGTACGAGTTCACGATCTTCGAGGACGACCCGTACGCGGACATCCGCTTCCGTGGTGAGGCGCTGCCGTCGATGCTCTCGCTGGACACCCGCAACGTGGTGGTGCACGCGTCGAGCTTCACCAAGACGGTCTGCCCGGGGGTGCGGGTGGGTTACCTGATCGGCCCGGCCGACCTGATCGCCGACATCGCGAAGAACGCGACGAGCCTCTACATCTCCCCCGGCATGGTGGCTCAGGCGATCGTGCACCAGTTCTGCGTCTCCGGTGACATCGACCGCTCGATCGAGACGGTCCGGGCGGCGCTGGGAGAGCGGGCTCGGGTGCTCGCCGAGTCGTTGCGCCGGCACCTGCCGCAGGCGCGGTTCGTGGAGCCCGACGGCGGCTACTTCCTCTGGGTGGAGTTCCCGGAGGACGTGCTCGTCGACCGGCTCGCCCCGGCGGCGGCCGAGCGCGGGGTCGCCGTGGTCAAGGGCAGCGACTTCGTGCTGGACGGTGGGCAGCACGCTCTCCGACTGGCCTTCTCGGCGGTGACCGCCGACCGGATCGACGAGGGTGTCCGCCGGCTCGCGGAGGCCGTCGAGGCGGTCCGGAGCTGAGATATCTGTCGGGTTCCCGACAGAAAGACGATGCCGGCCGTCCCGGGGCTCCCCTCCGGGCGGCCGGCTGGCCCACAATGCTGCGAGCGTCACCCGGTCAGCTGTGAAGATCACCGCCCGGCCTCCGGGCCGGGTTGACGCGGCAGCACAACCTCCCGCCCCCACAGGTGCCGGGTGGGCCGTGTCGTCCCCGCACACCCCCCGATGCGGCCCGGCCCGCCCGGCGCCGCCCCCACGCGACCGCCGTCACACCGGTCCTCGACCGCAGTCGGCGTAGCCTGCAAGCCGCAGCTGAACGCGGGAGGTGACGCGATGACGGATCGGACAGAGCGGGACCGGACGACACCGTCGACCACCGGTCGGGTACTGCGACCTCGGGCGTGGCCCTCCCCGGTCCGGGCGATGACCCGGATCCTCAACGCCGACGGCTCGCCACCCGTCCCGGCCCCGACCGGCACCGACCGCAGCGCGGTGGTCGACTGCGCGCTCTACGTCGACGGCAAGCGGCAGCCCGGCGACTGGACGTACGCGGAGGCGCTGGCCGCGGCCCGCCGCGAGGAGCACGGCTTCGTCTGGATCGGCCTGCACCAGCCGGAGCTGGCCGAGATGACCGCCATCGCGGAGACCTACGGCCTGCACGAGCTGGCCGTCGAGGACGCGGTCAAGGCCGAACAGCGCCCCAAGCTGGAGCGGTTCGGCGACGTCGTCTTCCTGGTGCTGCGCACCGCCCGGTACTGCGAGCACACCGAGCTGACCGAGAACTCCGAGGTGGTGGAGACCGGGCAGGTGATGCTCTTCATCGGCCCGAACTTCGTGATCAGCGTCCGGCACGGGGACGCCTGCCGGCTCGCCCCGATCCGGGCCGACCTGGAGACCAAGCAGGAGTTGCTGCTGCACGGCCCGTGGGCGGTGGCGTACGGGGTGACCGACCGGGTGGTCGACCTCTATCTGGAGGTGGCCGAGCAGATCGAGGACGACCTGGACGTGCTGGAGGCGGAGGTCTTCGACCGGCACGGCCACGGGCGGATCCAGCGGATCTACCAGATGAAGCGGGAGCTGGTGGAGTTCAAGCGGGCGGTGGTGCCGCTGCAACGGCCGCTGATGACGCTCACCTCTCAGGTCAACCGGGACGTGCCCAAGGAGATCCGCAAGTACTTCCGGGACGTGCAGGACCACCTGAGCCGCACCGTGGAGCAGGTGAACTCCTACGACGACCTGCTGAACTCGATCCTCCAGGCGCGGCTGGCCCAGGTCACCGTCGACCAGAACAACGACATGCGCAAGATCGCCGCTTGGGCGGCCATCGCCGCGGTCTGGACCTCCATCGCCGGCGTCGAGGGCATGAACTTCGACAACATGCCCGAGCTGAAGATGACGTACGGCTATCCGGTGGCGCTGGCCCTCATGCTCGGCGTCTCGCTGGCCCTCTACCGCTGGTTCCGCCGCAACGGCTGGCTCTGACGCGCGACGCGGAAGCGCCGCTCACGCGGTAAGCGCGGCTCGCCCGGGAAGGCGCCGCTCACGCGGCAAGCGCCGCTCACGCGGCAAGCGCCGCTCACGCGGCAAGCGCCGCTCACGCGGCAAGCGCCGCTCACGCGGAAGCGCCGACGAGCGGGGGCAACCCGCTCGTCGGCGCCTGACGCACTGCCGCTGACGTCAGCGGCGACCGTTGGTGCGGGCCGTGTCCTTGCCCAGCGCCTTGGTGAGGTCGTCGGTCGGCCGACCGGAGACGTCAGTGGCGCCCTCGGCCACCGACGGGACCTTGTCGGTCGGGCGGACACCGGTCTGCTTGGCCGGGGCGGTGGTGCTGGCGCTGGAGCCGCCGGCCACCGCCGAGCTGCCCGCGCCGGCCATCCCCGTCGCGCCGGACATGGCCGACCCGTCGGAACCCTTGGTGGCGGACGGCGTACGCACCTCGATGGAGTCGACCTCGTCGCGCATCGGCTCCAGGGTGCTGCGGGTCGGGTCGTACTCGGCCCACTCCTGCTGCTCCCGGCGGCGACGCAGCGCGACCGCGCCGGCCAGACCGGCGATGGCACCCGCCGCCAACAGGCCGGTCATCATCGAGCCGCGGCGACGCGGCTGCTTCTTCTTACCGGTGATCCGCATGGTCTTCGACTTGGCCTTCCTGGTCATCGGCCCTGCCTGCGCGGCGCCGTCACGAGCGGCCGTCGCCAGCGGTGCCAGCGTGGTGAGAGTCGTCCCCCAGCCGGTCGACGCGCGGTCGCGTACCTTCGCCGCGGTCGGCCCGACGTAACCCCGGGCCACCTGGACCCGCGGGCCGACGGTCGCGCCAGCGCCCTTCGCGGCGTGGTTGGCTGCCAGCATCAGGTGGCTGATGCTCTGGTTCAGCTCGGCCTTCGCCAACTGCCCCTGGGACTTACGCCGCCCGAATCCAAACACGGTCCTACCTCCTGGGAGTTGTTCCTTCGTCATCCTCCACCTTCGGATGCCTCCGCACTGCCAGATCGGGCACATGGGAGGATCCGCATGGAACTGACCAACAAGTGAGGAGTACCCGTGGCCGAGGCTGTCTACGCCACCCTGCACACCAACGCTGGCCCGATCCGGCTGGAGCTCTTCCCCAACCACGCGCCGAAGACCGTCCGCAACTTCGTCGACCTGGCCGAGGGCAACCGTGAGTACACCGACCCGCGCACCGGTCAGCCGGGCAACGGTCCGTACTACGACGGCACCATCTCGCACCGGGTGATCAGCGGTTTCATGGTCCAGATGGGCGACCCGACCGGCACCGGTCGGGGCGGACCGGGCTACAAGTTCGCCGACGAGTTCCACCCGGAGCTGCGGTTCGACCGTCCCTACCTGCTGGCGATGGCGAATGCCGGACCGGGCACCAACGGTTCGCAGTTCTTCATCACCGTGTCCCCGACGCCGCACCTCAACAACCGGCACACCATCTTCGGCCAGGTCGCCGACGAGGAGTCGGTAAAGGTCGTGGATTCGATCGCGAGCACCCCGACCGGTCCGAGCGACCGTCCGCTCCAGGACGTCGTCATCGAGCGGGTCGAGATCGAGCGGTCCGGTTCCTGAACGACCGGCGAGGTACCTTTGCTCGCATGATTGAGCGCTCCGGAGCACGGCCGGTGGACCGCGCGGTGGTGGACGGAGGGTCGGCCCGGTGAGCGAGTCTCCGCCGACCACCCCGGTCTGCTACCGGCACCCCGGTCGGGAGACCTACGTGCGGTGCACCCGCTGCGACCGGCCGATCTGCCCGGACTGCATGCGGGACGCCTCGGTCGGGCACCAGTGCCCGGAGTGCGTCAACGAGGGACGTCGCAGTGTCCGGCCGGCGCGTACCGCCTTCGGCGGCGGTACGGCCGGCCGGCACGGCTATGTCACCAAGGCGCTGATCGCCGTGAACGTGCTGTTCCTGCTGCTTTCCATCGCCTCCGCCCGGGGCGGGGACGCAGCGGTGGGCGGCTCCGGCTTCGGCGGCCTGATGGGTGGCAGCACGCCGCTGACCGAGTGGGGTGCGGTGCTCGGCCGGGCCTACCTCTCCGACTACACCCTCGGCGGGATCGCCGAGGGGCAGTGGTACCGACTGGTCACGGCGATGTTCCTGCACTACGGCGTGCTGCACCTGCTGCTCAACATGTGGGCGCTGTGGGTGCTCGGCCGGTCGCTGGAGGCCAACCTCGGGCGGGTGCGGTTCGCCGCGCTCTACCTGATCGCGGGCCTCGGCGGCAACGTGGCCGCCTACCTGTTCAGCAGCCCGAGGGCGGCCACCGTCGGCGCGTCGACCGCCGTGTTCGGTCTCTTCGCCGCGCTGATCATCATCGAGCGCCGGTTGGGCCGGGACATCTCCCGGATCATCCCGATCCTGGTGATCAACCTGGTGTTCACGCTGGCCGTGCCGGGCATCTCCATCCCCGGGCACCTGGGCGGGCTGGTGGTCGGCGCGCTGATGGCGTTGGTGCTCGCGTACGCGCCGCGTGATCGGCGGACGTTGGTGCAGGTCGCCGGTGGGGCGATCATCCTGGCGGTGCTGCTCGCGCTGGTGCTCTTCCGCACGGCACAGCTACTCGGCTGACCTCTCGGTCGAGATCTTGGAAGGAAGGTGCCGCCAGAGGGGCGGTTTCCTTCCAAGATCTCGGGTGTCAGGCGCGGCGGGCGGCGCGTAGCGTGGCGGCGACCTCTTCCGGGGTGGTGCCCAGGTCGTACCGGCTGAAGAGGTGCAGTGACTCGCCCGCGTCGATCTCCAGGACCTCGGATGTCAGCCCCAGTCGTGGTCGCCGGTCCACGTTGATCGCCTCGATCGCCGACCAGGGCAGCAGCCGGCGACCAGCGAACCCGCGGATGACGGTGAGTCCTGCCGAATTTACCGCCAGCCGGACCGGTGCGATCAGGTCGCGTACCGCCCAACCGGCCAGCGCGGCGGCGGCCAGGGCGGCTACCGCCAGGCGCACCGGGTCGCCGTCGGCGAAGAGCAGCCCGAGCGCGACGAGCAGGACGGCCCCGGCCAGCTTCGCCGCCGGCAGGCTCGACGGCACTCGCCACTGTCGGACCAGGGAGATCTCATCCACCCGCCCAGCATGCCAGCGGTCCGCCGGATCGTAGCCCCGTGCAAGTCGATCATGGAGTTGTGCTGCCCCGCATATGGTGCGAAGCGGTAACTTCTGCCCACCACAACTCCATGATCGACGCCAAAGGGGTCTGGGGGCAGTGGCGTAGGATCGGGGCAGCCCAAGTTACCGGGGAGTAAACATGAGTGACGCGGTCATCGTCGGCGCGGTACGTACCCCGGTCGGCCGGCGCAAGGGCAGCCTCGCCAGCATCCACCCGGTCGATCTCTCGGCGCACGTGCTGCGCGCCCTCGCCGAGCGCACCGGGCTCGACCCGGCCCAGGTCGACGACGTCTTCTGGGGCTGCGTTTCCCAGGTCGGCGAGCAGTCCTGGAACATCGCCCGCAACAGCGTGCTCGCCGCCGGTTGGCCCGAGTCGGTGCCCGGCACCACACTGGACCGGCAGTGCGGCTCCAGCCAGCAGGCCCTGCACTTCGCCGCCGCGACGGTGCTCTCCGGCCAGGCCGACCTGGTGGTGGCCGGCGGGGTCGAGTCGATGACCCGGGTGCCGATGGGCTCCAGCGTGGCCGACGGCATGCCGTTCAGTGACCAGCTGCGCGCCCGCTACCGGGGCGTCGAGGGCTTCGCCGACGACGCGCCGCTGCCGTTCAACCAGGGGGTCGGGGCCGAGCTGATCGCCCAGCGGTGGCGCCTCTCGCGTACCCAGCTCGACGAGTTCGCGCTGGCCAGCCACGAGAAGGCGGCCGCCGCGCAGGACGCCGGCGCGTTCGACCCGGAGCTGACCCCGGTGCCGCTCGCCGACGGCGGCAAGTTCGCCGCCGACGAGGGCATCCGCCGGGAGACGTCGTTGGAGAAGCTCGGCGAGCTGGCCACCCCGTTCCGCGCCGACGGCGTGGTGACCGCCGGGTCCGCGTCCCAGATCTCCGACGGTGCCGCCGCCCTCGCGGTGACAACCTCCGACTGGGCCAGCCGGCACGGCCTGCGCCCGCTGGCCCGGATCCACACCGCGGTGGTCGCCGCCGACGACCCGGTCACCATGCTCACCGCACCCATCCCGGCCACCGCGAAGGCGCTGCGCCGCGCGGGGCTGGGCATCGAGGAGATCGGGGTGTACGAGGTGAACGAGGCGTTCGCCCCGGTGCCCTTGGCCTGGCTGGCGGAGACCGAGGCGGACCCGGAGCGACTCAACCCGCGCGGCGGGGCGATCGCCCTCGGTCACCCGCTCGGCGGTTCCGGTGCCCGGATCATGACCACCATGCTCCAGCACATGCGGGACAACGGGATCCGCTACGGCCTGCAGACCATGTGCGAGGGCGGCGGCATGGCCAACGCCACAATCGTCGAGCTGGTCTGACGCTGGCGGCGACCGCGGGCAGCCACTCGCAGGGCGTGGCCCAAGCCGCCGGAGCGGGAAAACGCTCGCCTCGACGCGGAAGGGCCGCCTAGGGTGCCCAGCGTGACGACGATCGCCGGTGAGCGTGTCCCCGACTGGTCCAGCGAGCAGTGGCAGCTGCGGGCCCGGTCCTGGGTCGACGTGCAGCTGAGTCGGACCGGCCGACGGGTGACCGGGCTGGTGGAGCCGAGGGTGCGTCCCTGGTCGCTGGTGTGGCGGGTGCCCACTGACGACGGCCCGGTCTGGTTCAAGGCCAACAACCCGGGCACTGTGCACGAGGCGGTCCTGATCGCGGCGCTCGCCGAGTTGACGCCCGACCGGGTGCTGACCCCGATCGCGGTGGACCAGGCGCAGGGCTGGTCGCTGCTGCCCGACGGCGGCGAGTCGTTGCGGGACGTGCTGGCGCGCGACCCCGACCTGGCGCACTGGGAACGGGCGCTGCCCGGGTACGCGGCGCTGCAACTGGCCAGCGCGTCGCGCGCCGAGGAGCTGGTCACCCTGGGTGTGCCGGACCAGCGTCCGGAGGTGCTGGCCGGCCTCTTCGCCGAGCTCCTGGACGATCATGATGCGCTGCTGATCGGTGCCGAGGGCGGGCTCGGTCCGGAGCTGCACGAGCGGCTGCGGGCCGAGCTGCCGTCGTACGCCCAGCGGTGCGGCCGGCTCGCCGAGATCGGCATTCCGGCCGCCGTGCAACACGACGACCTGCACGACGGCAACGTCTTCGCCGGCGACTCCGGGTACCGCTACTTCGACTGGGGCGACGCCTCGGTGGGGCACCCGTTCGGCACGCTGCTGGTGACCCTGCGCTCCATCGGGCACGCCAGAAAGCTCGCCGCCGACGACGGCCAACTGGTTCGGCTGCGCGACGCCTACCTGGAGGCGTGGACCGACCGGTACGACCGGCGGACCCTGGTCGAGGCCGCTGACCTAGCGATCGGCCTGGGGCCGGTGAGCCGGTCGCTGTCCTGGCGTCGGGCACTGGACACCGCCGAGGAGTCCCGCGCCGAGTACGCCGACGCGGTCCCGGGCTGGCTGGAGGAGCTGTTCGCCGCCAGTCCCCTTCAATCCAACTCCTGACCATGATCCGTCAGAGTCGGAAGTCGGACAGGCAGTGCGACAGGCGGCGTGGAACTTCCAAAAAAGCCCGGTGACCCACGTCACCCCGCTGGGGAGGTCGTTGGGCAGGTCATGGACGTCTTCTCCCGAACGTTCCTTCCGGCCGCCGCTGAGGCTGGCCTGGCCGTGCAGACGGTGAGCCGGCACATGCCGGTCTTCCGGCGCTGCGTCGGCTCCGGTGACGCCACCATCCTGGTCACCCGTTGCAGCCGCCCCGACCGCCCGGTCACCGGCGACTACCTGTTGTTGCTCACCCACCGTCGGCTGGTGGTGACCCAGCAGACCCGCCTGCTGCACCGACTGCGGCTGCACCTCAACACCGAGTTGCGCGAGCTGAGCAACGTCACCTGGAGCCCGGACCCGCGGCTCCAGTCGGTGGAGATGGCGGCCACCGCGATCGACGGGATCCGTGAGCGGTTCCTGATCCGGACCAGTCACCCGAAGCAGGTGTGGCAGCTCGACGCGCTGCTCAACCAGGCGTTCCGGACCCGCCTGCGGCCGTCCGGCGCGCGGGTCGTCGCCAGCATCGGTGACGCGTCGGCCGTCACGCGGCCCGGCATGTTCGCTCCGTCCTGGTGAGCTGACCCCGCATCGGGCGTCGCACCGTCTTTACCGAACCCGAACACACACCGATCGCGCCGAACCTTCGCGGTCGGCAATCATGGGCCGGTGACCGTCGAACCACCGCATCGCGGGCTCGTCCTCGTCGTGGAGGACGAGCCGGCCATCGCCGACCTGGTCCGGCTCTACCTCACCCGGGACGGGTTCGGCGTCCACCTGGAACGTGACGGCGAGGCCGGTCTGAGCGCGGCCCGCCGGTTGCGCCCGGTGGCCTGCGTCCTGGACATCGCCCTGCCGGGCCTGCCCGGCACCGAGATCTGCCGCCGGCTGCGCGAGGCCGGCGACTGGACCCCGGTCATCTTCCTCACCGCCCGCGACGACGAGGTGGACCGGGTCGTCGGCCTGGAGTTGGGCGCCGACGACTACGTCACCAAGCCGTTCAGCCCCCGGGAGTTGGTCGCCCGGGTGCGCGCGGTGCTGCGCCGTTCCGCCGGTGGCCCGGAGGGCGCGGACCGGCCACGCGTGGTGGGCCCGGTGACGCTCGACCCGGCGCGCCGCACGGTCACCGCCGCCGGTACCCCGGTGCAGCTCACCTCCACCGAGTTCGACCTGCTGGCCCACCTGATGGCCCGGCCGGGCCGGGTGTTCAGCCGGGAGGAACTGCTGGCCGGGGTCTGGGGTTACGCCGCGCACGCCGGCACCCGGACGGTGGACGTGCACGTCGCCCAGGTGCGGGCGAAGCTCGGCCCGGCGAGCGTGATCCGGACCCATCGCGGCGTGGGGTACGCGGTCGATGCCTGACCACCCCGGGCACGTCGAGTCGCCGACCATGGCCCTGCCGGTGGTCGGCGCCGGCCCACCCGCCGCACCTCGACGAGGCCGACTCGGCCGTACGCTGACCGCCCGCGCGGTGCTGGTCACCTGCGCGGTGGCGCTGGTGTCGGTGCTCGTCACCGCCATCGTCGCGGTGCCGTTGGCGATCCGGGGCGCGGAGCGGAGCGAGCAGCAGGCGCTCGCCGCCCAGGCCCGACTCGCGGCCGAGGTGCTGCGGACCCGCCTCGACCGGGGTCGCAGCGCCGACGAGGAGCGGCTCATCCAACAACTGCGTGACCAGGGCATCGACGCGTACCTGATCCGGCGCGGGGCGGTCGACCGGTCGGGTCTGCCACAGCGGGTGGTGCAGCGGATCGGGCAGGGCCGCAACGTGTCGGCCCGCCGCTCGGTCAACGGTGAGCGCGCCCTGGTCGAGGGGCGGGCCCTGCCCGGCGGCAACGGGGTGGTGCTCTCCCGTCCGCTGGCCAACGGGCTGTGGGCCCGGGTGTTGCTCAGTCTCTGGTTGCCGCTGCTGGCCGGGTTGACCGCCGGTGTGGTGGCCGGACTGCTGCTGGCCCGCCGGCTGGCCCGGCCGATCCGCGTCGCGGCCACCGCCGCCGCCCGGCTGCGCGCGGGTGACCGCGACGTGCGGGTGCCGGTCGAGCCGCCGGACGAGGTCGCCGACCTGGCCGAGGCGTTGAACGGGCTGGCTGCCGCACTGGCCACCAGCGAGGGCCGGCAGCGGGAGTTCCTGCTCTCCGTCTCGCACGAGCTGCGCACCCCGCTGACCGCGATCCGGGGGTACGCCGAGGCGCTCGCCGACGGGGTGCTCGGTGCCGACGACACGGTGGACACCGGTCGGACGATGCTGGCCGAGGCCCAACACCTGGACCGGCTGATCGGTGACCTGTTGGCACTGGCCCGGCTGGAGGCCGCCGACTTCCCCCTCGAACCGGTGCCGGTGGACCTGACCCAACTGGCTGTCGACGCGGAGCCGACCTGGTCCGGTCGGTGCGCGGCGGTGGGCGTGCCATTCCGGGTGGAGACGCCCGGTCGGCCGGTGCCGGCGTACACCGATCCGGGACGGATCCGGCAGGTGCTGGACGGGCTGCTGGAGAACGCGCTGCGGGTCGTACCCCCGGGGTCGCCGGTGGTGCTCGCGGTCCGGCCAGCCGGCGCGGACCCGACGCACGGCGGCGTGTTCGAGGTTCGCGACGGCGGGCCCGGCTTCACCGACGACGACCTGGCGGTGGCCTTCGAACGCGGTGCGCTGCACGAGCGGTACCGGGGGGTGCGCAAGGTGGGCAGCGGGCTGGGGTTGGCGCTGGCCGCCGGGTTGGTCCGCCGGTTGGGTGGGGAGATCGTCGCGGGGCACGCGCCGGAGGGCGGTGCCGCCTTCACCGTCCGGCTGCCCGGTGATCCTTACCTGACTCGAACGTCGGCCTGACGCTCCGCTCGTCGTTCCGGGGAAGGCTGAGGGCTCCACTGACAGAGAGGGAGAGTCATGCCACGTTGGGGTATCGCCACCGGCACCACGGCACTGTTCGCGGCGGTCGCGCTCGGCGTCAGCGGCTGCGGCGCGGCCGAGGTGGCCAGCCAGCCCGCCCGGGATGTCGCCGTCGAGGTCGCCGCCGCCATGGGGGTCGAGGGTCAGGCGCTGACCGCGATGGGCTTCGACGCCGACGACCTGGACGTACTGACCGTCGCCGCACCGGCCACCCCGACGCCGGGCGCGTCTCCCAGCGCGCAGGAGAAGGTCCGGGAGAAGGCCCGGGAGAAGCGCGGCGAGGAGTGGCGCAAGCGCCGCCAGGCCCGCGTGCTGCTGCGCAGGAACACCCTGCACGGTGAGGCGGTGGTGAAGACGAAGGACGGCGGTACGCAGACCGTCGCCGTCCAGCGCGGCGAGGTGACCGCGATCGACGGCGACTCGATGACCGTCAAGTCCACCGACGGCTTCACCATGACCTGGACCTTCGGCGACGACCTGCGGGTGGTGGAGCGGCGTGCCACAGTGCAGCCGAGCGAGGTAAAGGTCGGCGCGACGCTCGGCGTCGCCGGCGCGAAGGACGGCGACAAGGGCGTGGCCCGGCTCATCCTCATCCCTCGCGCCAAGTGAGCGAAGGGGCCCTGGTCGACGCCAGGGCCCCTTCGCTCGTCAGCAAACGCGTTCTCGTCAGCGGACGCGTTCTCGTCAGTAGACGCGGGAGCCGATGAAGTCGTCGTGACCGTAGCCGACCGGGTTGGCAGCGGTACGGGCCTCGAACGACCACTGCTGCCGGGTGCTGCTGGAGCAGCTCGCCAACCGCAGGCGAGAGCTGCCCAGCAGCGGGTTGTCGAACGCCACGCAGAGGTTGTTGGCGCTCGCCGGCCTGATCTGGTTACCCACGAAGACGAACTGCTGCGCACCGGTGCCGTTGCAGTCGTAGATGTTGACAGCGGTGCCGGCGGTCATCGAGCTGTTGGTGACGTCCAGGCAACGGTCGTGGGACAGCTCTGAGTGCAGCGACCGTCGGGCCGAGTCGTACCAGAAGCCCTGGTTGCGCCCACCGTGGCAGGAGTACGGCTGCTGCACGGTGCCGTTGCGGGAGTCGTACCCCTTGCCGTCGACACAGGTGCCGGTGGCGAGGTTGCGCAGTTGCTTGAACTCCAGCAGCCCCGGGTAGAGCACACCGCTGCCGGTGCTGGCCGGGTCGACGCAGCTGGCCCGCTGCTGACCGGAGTTCCAGAACTGGGTGATGCACTGGGCGAACATGCCGTGCCCCCGGACGTTGGGGTGGAACGACTGCCGGGCGGCGTTCTCGTTCCAGATGCCGACCTCGATGTAGAGGCCGCGCGCCGAGGTGTTGTCGGTGCACACCTCGTGCCCGTGGAAGAGTCGGCTGGCATCCAGGTAGCGGGTGCCGGTGTTGGCTGCGGCGGCACGCAGCGCCGACTCGAACATCGGCACCGCCTTGTTCCGGGCGAACGCCGCGTCGGCCAGGTAGAGCAGACACCCACCGGAGTACCAGCCGGGGAAGTTCGGGTTGTCCTCCACGTCGGGGCTGCCGGGGCTCGGGTACGACATGAGCACCAGCTCGTAGTCCGACCGCAGGTAGCCGGCGTTGGTCATGGTCTGCCGGATGTCGGTGAGCGCCGACTCGACGGCCCGCCGACTGCCGTCGGTGCGGATCGTCCACTGGTCGGTGTAGGTGGGGTAGCAGGCGCCCTGGAAGAAGACCCGCCGGATGGCGCAGTCGGTGGCGACCGGGCCGAACTGGATGGTGCCGTCACCGTTTGCGCCGACCACCACCCAGATCAGCTTCACATGGGTGTTGCGCGCCTTGATGCCCAGGTAGTCGCCCTGGTTCAGCTCGTTGTGCTGGGTCGGGCCGCCGGCGATCAGGTTCCAGGGGGTGGCACCCGAGCAGGCGATGTTGTACTGCGCGTCGGAGGTGATGCCGGTGCGGAACACCGCCTGGTCGTACGAGCGGTCGCACCAGTTGCCGTCCTGGTGGGTGCCGGGGACGTAGTTGCCGACGCCCTCACCGGAGATCTCGCTGTCACCCATGGTGATCAACGCGGTGCGCCGTTGGTCGATCGGGCGGATCGCCGGGCTGCCGTAGAGGGCGGTCGCCTCGGCGGCCCGGATGGCTTCGAGGTTGGCGGGGAGTGGTTGGACGGTCGGGCGGTCGGCGGCGGTGGCGGGGGTGGCCGGTCCGGCGAGCATCGGTAGCACGAGAGCGGCGACGGCGACGGCGACGGTGATGGCCCGTCGTCGGGTCGCGCGTTCGGGCCTGGCGGAGACAGCAGGCATCGACGCACTCCTTTCAGCTCAATCGCGGGATGTCGATTGAGTTACCAGACGGTAACGTGCGGATCAATAGATGTGAATGCGCCTCAGATCCTTGCGCGGGGAATGCAGAACCGCCCGGATCGGACTATCCGGGCCGCTGGCTCAGCGGCCGGGCGGCAGGGCGTAACCGACGTAGCCGCGGAACTCCAGCCGCCAGCCGGCCGGGACGAGCTTGGCGCAGGCCGCCTGGTTGCCGGTGCAGACGATCGCGTCGACCGAGGAGGGATCGGCCGGCGGTCGCTCCGGCAGTACCGACTGCAACGCGACCAGGTCCGGGGAGTCGCCGTCGGGCTGCCGCAGCAGCAGCCACCACGGGTACTCCCAGTTGTCGTTCTGCTGCACCAGCCCGATCCGCCGCGCACCGCTGTCCCGCACCGCGGTCGCCGCCCAGCGGAACTCGTCGGCCCACTGCGGGCGGCGCAGGAACCGGGTGTCCCAGTCCGAGGTGGTGAAGACCGAGCCGGTCCCGACCAGCCGACGCGGGAAGCCGTACGACAGCGCGAGCACCCCGGCCAGCGCCGAGGTGGCCAGCACGGTGACGGCGGCCAGGGTGGCCACCGAGCGACGCCCGCCCGCCCGGCTACAGAGAAGCGCGTCCAGCCAGAGGCCGGCGAGGGGTACGGCGAGCACCACGGCGTAGAGCAGCAGACGGTTGCCCCACGGCTGCCACTTGATCATCGCGGTGTGCAGTAGCACCGCCGTCAGCACCACCACGGCGTACGCCCGCAGCGACCCGGCCCGCTCGGGAGCGATCCGCCGTGGTCGCGCGAGCGCGATCACCGCGCCGATCACCGCCAACGCGCCGGCCAGCGGAAACGCCACCCGGTCCTCGTCCGGATACCAGGCCGGCTCTGGAAAGAGTTCCCGACCGAAGGTGATCGCGCGGTCCTGCGGGTCGACCCCGATCGCCTCGGCGCCGCTGATGATCACTTCGGCCCCGGCCCGACGCAGCGGCGCCAGCGGCGTGTCGAACGCGGTGTGCCCGATCCGCAGCGCGTTGACCACTATCGACGCCGGGTCGTGCCGCTCCATCGGGATGGACTCACGCAGCCGGGGCGGCCCCAGCGGGTGCCCGAACTCGGCGGTCACCCGGGCCAGGAACGGGCCGACCACCACCGCCGCGACCAGCAGGATCAGCACCCAACCGCCGACCGTACGAGCCAGCCCGCCAATGTGCCAGGACCGCCGCCCTCCGTCCGCCGCCGGACCAGCCGCTGCCAGACCCGTCGCCGCCGGACCCGCCAGCGGCGCTCCCACCGGTGCCGCGTTCCCGGTCCGGGCCAGCCTCAGCTGGGCCAACCCCCAGAGCACCAGCAGCGGGCCCACCGCGATCAGGCCGCTGGTCTTGGTCACCGCGGTCAGCCCGGTGGCCGCACCGAGCCCGAGCACCGTGCCCCAGCCGGTCTGTCGACGCAGCCCGTCCAGCACCAGCGTCGCCGCGCAGGCCACCCACGCCGCGCAGATCAGGTCGGTCTGCGTGCTGGTGGCCTGGAGTACCGCCATCGGCGTGGTCGCCAGCACGAACGCGGTGAGCAACTGGGCGCGCCGGCCGCCGCCGAGCTGCGCGGTGATCCGTGCGGCCACCAGCAGACAGACCACTCCGGCGGCCCACTGCACCAGGTTGTACAGGTGGTCCCCGCCGGTGAGCAGGCGCAGGTGCAGCAGCAGATACTCGGCACCGGGCGGGATGGTCACCTGCCGGTGGATGGCGGTGGGCCAGAAGTCCAGGTCGCCCTGGGCCACCCAGTGCTCCACCTTCGGCAGGTGGTACGTCTGCGAATCGAAGTTGTTCGGCTCGGCCAGCAGCGCGACCAGCAACTCCACCAGGACCAGTCCGCCTACCGTGCCGGCGAGCAGCCGCTCGCCCGGCCGGGCCGTACGCCAGGTGTCGACCGCCGCGGCGAGCAGGCCGGCGGGCCACCGACCGGCCCGGGTCGGTGCGAGGTCGGGTTCGCCGCGCTCGGCGGCCGGGGCGGTCACGTCGGGCCCGGCACCGGACACCACCGCACCCACCGGCACCGGCCGCGGCGCAGCACCGACCGGTTGCGGCGCGGCGGCGGACGGCTGCCCGAGGTGGGCGGCCCGTCGCCAAGGCAGACCGGCCGCCGTCGCGGCAGCGACCAGGAAGAGCAGCCAGGCGATGGCGAACGCCTGTCGGGTCAGCGCGTGCGACGCGCCGAGCACCTCGACGACGAGCACCGCGTAGGCCCCGCTGAGCAGGACGGCGCGCACCACGGCGAGCCGCAGCGGTGCCACCGCGCCAGCCTCGCGTGGCTTCGCCGCGACGGTGAGCAGGAGCATCGCCGCGGCAGGAACCGCCGCGAGCAGGGAGCCGGCAGCCGACATGGCGGAAGTAAACACCATTGATCTGAACCCGCCACGACGACTGCCCCACGGTGGCGGTACGCGGTTAACAAACCAACCAGGCTAGGCTATGGCCGACGTGTTGCCGCCACCGTGGAGATCCCCGTGAAGCTCTCGATCCTCATGCCGGTCTACAACGAGGAAGAACGCATCGCGGATGCCCTCAAGCAGGCATTGGCGGTGGACTATCCCTGCGAGATCGAGCTGGTCGTCGTCGACGACGGCAGCCGGGACGGCACCGGCGAGGTCCTCGGTCGCGCCGACGACGCGCGCCTGCGGGTCATCACCCACCAGCGCAACGCCGGCAAGGGTGCCGCCATCAAGACGGCGGTCGACAGCGCCGAGGGCGACTACATGGTCATCCTCGACGCCGACCTGGAGTACGACCCGCAGGACATCCCCAAGCTGCTCGACCCGGTGCTCGACGGGCGGGCCACGGTGGTCTACGGCAATCGCACCTTCGGCAGCCACAGCGCCTACAGCTTCTGGTACGTGATGGGCAACAAGGGCGTCACCATGGCGGCCAACGTGCTGTTCAACTCGTACATCGGTGACCTGGAGACCTGCTTCAAGCTGATGCCGGTGGCGCTCTACCGGTCCCTTGAGGTGCGCTCGCGCGGCTTCGGCATGGAGGCCGAGGTGACCGGCAAGCTGCTGCGTCGCCGGATCCGGCCGTACGAGGTGCCGATCAGCTACCGGGCACGCGGCCGGGAAGAGGGCAAGAAGATCACCTGGAAGGACGGCGTCGAGGCGATCTGGATCCTCGGGCGCGAGCGCGCTCGCCGCCGCCCCGCCGCCTCAACCGCCAACTGACCCCAGGAACGCGCCGATCGACCGCCGCAGACCGTCGGCGTCCAGACCATGCCACCGGGCGTGGTCAGCCGGATCGCCGTACCGTCGCAGGTCGGTCTGACCCACCCCGAGGGCGAGCAGCCGGTGCGGTACGTCGGCGAGCGCCCGGCTGACGACCGCGCTCGACGTTCCCGCCAGGTACGGCTCGACCAGCACCACGTCGGTGTGGACGAGCGCCCGCAGCCCTCGGGTGTCGAACGGCCGGGGCGTGTGGGTGTACGCCACCGTCACGTCCATCCCCTCGGTGGCCGCCAGGGTGGGGTCGAGCATCGGTCCGACCGCCACCACGAGCGGCGCGTTCTCCCCGCCCCGCCGGAGCACCCGTAGCCGGGCGGCATCCGGGTACGCCTCGGCGTTGCGCTGCTCGCTGAGCCGCAGGTAGATCGGGTCGTCGGTGGTCACGGCGGTACGGAGCAGCGGCGTCACCTCGTCGGGGTGGCCGGGCACCCGGACCGTCCAGCCGTCACCGAGGGAGTCGAAGAGCGCCACGTCCCCGGGCGACTGGTGGGTACGGCCTGCCGCCGACCCGTCGTACGACGCGCCGATGCTGACCAGGACCGCGCCCACGCCCTGGTGGTCCAGGTCCAACTTGATCTGCTCGTACGCCCGGTCCACCAGGAACGTCGCGTACGAGTGCGCGATCGGACGCAGCCCGGTCAGGGCGAGCCCGCCGGCCACCCCGATCATCAGTTGCTCCCGGATCCCCACGTTGAGCACCCGGTCCGGGTGTCGGTGCCCGGCGGCAGCGAACTGGCTCACCGAGATGTCGGCCAGCACCAGTGCGGTACGCGGATCCTCGTCGAGGAGCGCGGTGGTGGTGTCGATGAAGGCGGTACGCATGTCGGTCATCCCTTGCTCTTGATGCTGGCGACCACCAGGTGCGGATGTGGTGGCCGGTGCCCGGTCAGCGCCGCGTACAGGTCGTCGTGGTTCCGACCGTCGACGGTGTCGGCGGTCCAGCCGTTGACGGTGAACCGGCTGGCGATGCCACCGGCCCACCCGTGGCTGGCCGACGAGTTGTCGACCACGACCGCGGTGAGGCTGTCCAGGCCGGTCGCACCCGCGTACGCGATCGCTTCGTGGTTGGATCCCTCGTCCAGTTCGGCGTCGCCGAGCAGCACGTACACCCGGGGTTTGCGCAGCCCCTGGGCGCGCAGGCCGAGCGCGGTGCCGACGGCCAGCCCGAGCCCGTGCCCGAGCGAGCCGGAGCCGATCTCGACCCCGGGCACCAGCAGCCGGTCCGGGTGGTGGCCGAGCCGGCTCTCCGGCCCGGCCAGGTCGTCGAGCCAGCCGTCCGGGATGAAGCCGTGCGCGGCGAGCACCGCGTAGTAGGCGGCCGGGCCGTGGCCCTTGGAGAGCAGGAACCGGTCCCGTTCCGGGTCGTCGACGGTGTCCGGAGTGACCCGCAGCACCCGGTCGTAGAGCACCTGGAGCACGTCGATGGTGGAGTGCGCGCTGGGTGCGTGCTTCTCGTCGCCGGTCAGTCGGCGGAGCAACCCGGGCAGTCGGGCGCTGCTGTCGTTGGTCAGTGTGGCGGTCATGCCACTACTGTGTGAGTTGAAGTGCACTTCAACTCAAGGACCTGGTGATGCCGGATTTGTTGACGATCGGTGAGCTGTCCGCCCGCTCCGGTGTGGCGCCGTCGGCGCTGCGCTACTACGAGCGGCTCGGGCTGATCCGCGCCGACCGTACCGGCGGCAACCAGCGCCGTTATGCCCGCGCCGAGCTGCGGCGGGTCGCCTTCATCCGGATCTCCCAGCAGGTCGGTGTCACGCTCGACGAGATCCGGGAGGCACTCGACTCGCTGCCCGAGGCCCGCACCCCCAGCCCGCAGGACTGGGCGCGGCTGTCGGCGAGCTGGCGGAGCCGGCTGGACGAGCGCATCCGGCTGCTCACCAAACTCCGCGACGACCTGGACGGCTGCATCGGCTGCGGCTGCCTGTCCCTACAGCGCTGCAGGCTCAACAACCCGGAGGACACGCTGGCCGGCGAGGGCCCGGGGGCCCGGCTGGTGCTGCCCCGACCGACGGACGCCCCGACCCCGGCAGGCTCGCTCAGCTGACGGCGAACCCGCCCGGCAGGCTCGCTCAGCTGACGGCCGAGCCGCCACCCGCCGGGCGGGTGAGCAGCACCTTGCCGAAGTGGTCGTTCGACTCGACGAGCCGGTGCGCCTCCGCCGCCTCGGTCATCGGCAGCCGCCGGTCCACGATCGGCCGGACCCTGCCCGCCTCGACCAACGGCCACACCTCGTCCCGTACGCCCTGCACGATCTCCGCCTTCTCGGCGAGCGGACGGGACCGTAGCGACGTCGCGGTGACGCTCGCCCGTTTGGTCATCAGCGCGCCGAGATCCAACTCGGCCTTGCGCCCACCCTGCATCCCGATCACCACGAGCCGGCCGCCGATGGCCAGCGCGGAGACGTTCCGCCCCAGGTAGGCCCCACCCATGATGTCGAGAATCACGTCCACGCCGCGCCCGTCGGTGACCCGCCGGACCTCCTCGACGAAGTCCTGCTCCCGGTAGTCGATCAGGTGAGCCGCGCCCAGCTCGCGCAGTCGGGCGTGCTTGTTCTCCCGCGCGGTGGTCAGCACTGTCACGCCGAGGGCCGCCCCGAACTGAATGGCGAAGGTGCCGATCCCGCTGCCCCCGCCGTGCACCAGCAGCGTCTCGCCCGCGCCGAGCCGCGCCACCTGGACCAGGTTCGACCAGACCGTGCAGGCCACCTCGGGCAGCGCCGCCGCGTCGACCGGGTCGCACCCCGGCACCGGCAGCAACTGCCCGGCGGGGACCGCGACCCGCTCCGCGTACCCGCCGCCGACCAGCAACGCGCAGACCTGCTGCCCGACCGCCCAACCGGCGACCTCCGCGCCAACCTCCGTGATCACCCCAGAGCATTCCAACCCGGGGTACGGGGGCGCGCCCGGCGGCGGCGGGTAGTACCCCTGCCGTTGCAGCAGGTCAGCGCGGTTCACCCCGCTGGCCCGCACGTCCACGATCACCTCGTCCGGGCCCGGCTCCGGGTCGGGCACCTCGGCCCAGACCAGCGCGTCGGGTCCACCGGGCTGCGGGATCGTGATGGCTCGCATAGGCCCAGTCTTCCCGATCTCACCGGGGGCCGCAGGCGCACACCCTCCAGCCCACTGTGGACCGGCCAGACCGCCTGGTCGGCGCATCGGGGAGGGACGGCGGGCCGCCGAGAGCGAGCCATGGCAGACTGTGCGTGGCCGTACGCCTGCGGGTGACGGTCCGGGAGGGTTCGCCTAGTGGCCGATGGCGCTGGTCTTGAAAACCGGTAAGGCAGCGATGTCTTCGTGGGTTCGAATCCCACACCCTCCGCCATCTTGGACAGCAAAACGCACCCTGACCAGCGCGAACGCTGGCCGGGGGTGCTTCCGTGAAAGGCGAACAGGTCTCACTCCGTCCCGTTCAGGGCCGCCAGCTCTCACTCGTCCTATAAATGGGCGGTAAAGTGTCGCCGGCCGGTCGGACGCTCTCCTGCTGGTCGAGAGTGGCTAGCGCTCTGATTGAGTGCACCGGAGATTGATACCGCCGATCTCGTCCTTGCCGTCAGCAAGCCATGAGCTGAGACCTGCAGCGCTAGAACTTGGCGAATCCGCTCTGTAGGATCTACCGCCAGCACACGTTAGGAGATGCCGTGCCAACAGCCACTCCGACAGATCAAAGAACTCAGCTTTTTGAGCAGCGCCGGACGGTGGACTTCGACACCTACGACGTGACGGTTGACGAATTGCTGCGGCGGGTCACTAGACACCGGATTGATGTCGCCCCAATCTACCAGCGCCAGTTCAGATGGGATCGCCAACGCCAATCAAGGTTGGTGGAGTCCGTCCTTCTCGGCATTCCAGTTCCCCCACTCTTCATGGCTACCAACAACGCGGCAGGCATGCAAAATCAGTGGGAAGTTGTAGACGGGCTGCAGAGGCTGCTGACGCTCGTAAACTTCGCTGGGGATGCGGAAGCCAGGGTTGCCACGGGAGTTGGCGAGTCTCCGTTGCGTCTTACTGAGGTGGAGAAGTTAACCACATTCGAGGGAGCGGTCTTCGGTGATCTGCCGGACGACATTAGAACCACATTCGAGGACCGCCCACTCAAGGTTATTGTACTGAATGATAAAAGCGACCTTGAAGTGCGATACGACCTCTTTGAGCGCCTGAATACAGGAGGCATTCAGCTTACGCCGCATGAGATTCGTGAGTGTGTGTTTCGAGGCGAGTTTGTTGACTTGTTGGTTGAGCTTGCCGAGAGCGAGGATTTCAAGACCGTCGTTGTGTTGCCCGAGTCGCGACAAAAGGACGGCACACCGCAGGAGTATGTACTCCGCTTTTTCGCCTACCTTGAGCGCTACCAGGCCTTCAGTCACTCTGTCATCGATTTCCTCAACTGGTATATGAGGGATTCATACAAGGAGCCACAGGTCGATTTTCGGCGTGAACTATTCATGCGAACCTTCCGCTACCTCGCGTCGGTCTTCCCGTCTGGCATTCGATCCAGGTTGAACTCCACGCCGGTCAACCTGTACGAAGCGCTTTCCGTAGGCGCAGCCCTTGCCCTCGCGGAGCGCCCCTCCCTGCAGCCCCCAGGCGATATGACATGGGTGGGTTCGGCGGAACTGCGGGCGCTTACGACTGGCGCTACTAATAGCCGGACCCGCGTTGCGGGCCGCATCGAATACTGCCGTGACCGGTTTCTAGAAGCCGATGCTTAGATGTGACGCCGAGCGGGCCGAATTTCAGCAGCGGATTGCGTCGATTCGCCTACTCCTCGATGAGGCTCACCCGCAGGGGCACGCAACAGCGATTTCTCGGGAGGTGAGGGGAATTGCGATCGTGCTGCTATATGCGGCCTACGAGAATCTTTTAAAATCGGTTTGCAGGTCCACCTTGGAAACTGCAGCGCGGCTTCGGGTAGGCAACCGTAGATTGCGGCCGGGGCTGAAACTAATCGCCGCCTATGGAAAATTCCAGGCAGTGGCTTCTTCGAAACCTACGACGATTTGGAAAGTGGGGTTTGATGTAGTGGACACGTTGCACGAATCACAGCAATGCTCCATCCTGCCGAACACCTTTCCAAACGATGGCTCAAACTTCAGGCAGTCGCAAATCTCCACCGTCTGCAAAGTACTCGGCCTCTCGGATCCTGCTCCCGTGTTAAGGGAGGCGTGGGAAAAAGTGAACGCGGTTGTCGCGGAGCGCAATTCGATTGCACATGGCCAACGCGCACCAGGTGAGGTTGGACGGAACTACTCATTGGCGGAACTCACTGACCTGGTGGATATTTGGGAAGTTAGATGGAATGACTTTCTCGACTGGCTCGAACAATCGGCTTCTAATCGTGACTTCTTCCGGACGCCTTAGCGTGTACTGCCCAAAGGGGGACGAGGGGGTGCGCTTACAGGGCGCCGTCCTGGAAGTCCTGCCCAGGGCGGTGGTCGTCAGCTAGGCTGTCCGCCACGACCCAGTAAATCGCCCTCTAGCTAGCGGCAGTGCTGGTTAGAGGGCGTACTGTTTCCTGTGCAGGTTGAGTTGGCTATGCATTCCTCGAGGCCGCGCTTGACCGCACTACCTACACCTGTCAGTTGCAGGCACATCCCTGAGATTCGCAAGTGTCGTCCGATTCGCCTGCTGCTCTCTTGAAGATAAGCTATTTCCCGCAGCAATTGGCGGACCGGCACTGCGTGTCGGCTGACTATCGCATTAAGCAGTGATCACATTCAGATTGATCAGGCGATACCCCATAGCCTCGTTGCTTACGTCGAAAACCCGTGCCATCCGTGCAATTAACTCATCGCGGGACTGGAAGTCATCGGTCTCAAGAAGGATTCTCAGTTCCTGGACAATCAATTCATGTGGCATAAGTATAGCTGCGGCGAAGCGGTTCGCCTCAATCTCCTCCTTGTCGCTGCCCATGCTTGATACCTCGTCCCGTTTAGCGATGTAAACAGAATGGTCTACTACTAAGGATCTCGACGAATGTAGCTCTAGATGCCCCAATTCGTGCGCGATAGTGAAGCGTTGCCTGCGGGGGCTTGTGGCGGTATTTACTCCAATTATCTTCATCTCTCCTTGGCGTAACGCAAATCCCGACTCGGTACCGCTGAAGTGATTTCGAGCGATGGAGGCACCCTCGCCCGCCGCGATTGCTTCGATTGGTACTGGTGCTATTAGGGCATTGTGTCTCGCTAGCAACGAGACAGCGCGCTGTTCAATTGGATGATCGATCATCGCTCGTCCTCCTGTCGCGGCCGGATGCCAAGTTGAGCGATCGCCCCCTGAATGAAATCGCGAGTTGCGGGGGACTCATTCTGTAGTTGCGCAGACCACATCTCTAATTCTGGTGACCCGCCATGGATGCCCTTGGCGGAAAATAACTCCTTCGGGTCCACATCCAGTGCGCCTGCCACCAGGACTAACACATGCACCGCTATCCTCTGCCGGCCGGCCTCGATATTGGCTATCGATGATCGAGTCATTGAAGCCCGCAGGGCGAGGGCGGCCTGGGTCACGCCCGCACGCATGCGGGCCTCACGAACCCGTCGGCCGACATCCTGATAGAAGCGATCGATGGCGTCGTCCGACGTCCCGGTCATTTGTTACTCCTCGTGCACATTACCGGACAGTACCAGGAGTGGTTTGTATCCGTGTCACGCTGACGACCGAATGTGCACAGGGTTGACACTGCCTCCGAGATGACCTAGCGTCTGGTGTTGTACACCAACACGTTGGCAGTCGACTGTCGGCGTAGTGCACATCGGTGTCCATCCTGGTCGCTGATGTTCATGTGGCGTGCCCCTGGGGTGGGCACGCAAACGACCAACCTTAAGGGGGGCGCCTCATGGCGCGAAAGATCTACTGGGTCAAGCCAGCCGGGGGGTGGTGGCAGGTAACGCATGCCAACAGCGTGCTGTCGAGCCACTACACAAAGTCAACGGCCGTCGAGGCGGGGCAGAAGGTGGCGAAGGACAACCAGCCGAGCCAGCTTCGGGTTATGAAGGCGGACGGAACATTCGACTACGAGTACACCTACGGCGCTGACCCGTACCCGCCGGTGGGGTAGGTCATCGCTGATCTCGGCGGGCCCTCGCGTAGAGGCGTGAGGGCCCGCCGTTGCCAACTCAGATTCTCAGAGAGAAGAGGATAAGCATGGCTAGCAAGGGAAGCTCGAAGTCTACCGGCGCAGCGGTAGCTCGCAAGGCATCTGCGGTGTTGCGGGACGGACGGTCTTCTGCCCGCACTCGCAGCGTAGCCGCTAGCGCACTGTCGCAGGCTTCTGGCAAGGGGCGCGGTAAAAGTAAGTAGGAGGATGATGGTCGGGGCGAGGCTCACGCGGCCCCGGCCATCAATCCTGGCACTTTGACGGGGTGGACTGGGATGCCGGCCCCCGGCCGATCGCCGCAGTAGGGTGGCCATCCTTGGTTGCAAATCCTTTCGGCTCCACCCTGCTGAATTGGACCGGTCGAGGTTTTTGCCTAGGGATCGACGGGTGCCTCAATGCGGCGTACGGTCGGGGTACGCGATGTACCCAATACGGCGAGGTGCCTCATGGCGGATCAGCAACCCACCCCTGGCCAACGCGTCGAGCGGCTTCGTCGAGCCGCCGGCCTTTCCCGCGAACAACTCGCCGGCCTCGCCGGGCTATCGCCGACCACCATCAAGTTCGTGGAGAACGGGCGTCGAAGCCTGACGTTGCGGGCCGCCCAGCAGATCGCGCCGCACCTCGGCGTACGTGACCTCGGTGATCTGTTCGGGCCGCAGGTGACCCTGTCCTTGGACGGCCGACCTAGTCACCCCGCCATCGGCGATGTCCGTCGAGCATTGACCGCCTGGCACATCTCCGTCTCTGGCGAACCAGAGTCCCCCGACTACTTGCGCGGCGCTGTCGACTCGGCGTGGCAGACCTGGCACACCTCTCGGCACCAACGCACCGAGGTGAGCGTCATCCTTCCCGGGCTGCTCGAAGCCACCCAGCGAGCGGCCCGCCTGCACACCGGCGACGACCGGCGTGCCAGCCTCGCTCTGCTCGCCCAGGCCCATCACCTCGCGCAGGCTTACCTCGCTTGGCACGGTGACCGCGAGCTGTGTTGGCTGACCGTCGACCGCGGCATGGCTGCGGCCCTCGATGCCGATGACCCCCTCGCCATTGCCCAATCCACCTGGTACGCGGCGCACCTGCTGCGGGCGGTCGGTCGCGGCGACGAGGCGTTGGAGCGGTTGCAGGAAGCTCGCGGTCTGATCGAGCCCCGAGTCGCCGATGGCGGGGATGAGTGGGCCGAGATGCTGGCCGACCTGCACCTGTGTACCGCGTTGACGAAGGCCCGCACCGGTGACCAGAGCGCCTGGTCCGACTGGGATGCGGCTCGCCGGGTGGTCGAGCAGGCCCTGCCGGCCGGCTTCGTCGGTCTTCGCACCCGAGTGTCGCGGCCGTTGGTCGACGTGTACGCGGTGATGTGCGCGGTAGACCTGGGCGATCCTGACGAGGCGCAACGTCGGGCGCACTCGCTCGACCCGGCGTCCATCCCGTCGACCGAACGGCGGGGTCGGCACTACGTCGAGCTTGCCCGCTCTGCCGACCTGGAAGGGGCGAAGGAGGCGACCCTTCACCTGTTGGGTCTCGCGGAGTCCACCTCTCCCGAGACGGTCCGATATTCACCGGCGGCTCAGGAGTTGGCAGGCCGGCTGGCCCGGGAGGCGCCGGCGGCCATCCGCGCCGAGGCGATCCA
Organism: Micromonospora sp. NPDC005220; assembly: GCF_040607895.1. Classification (NCBI taxonomy): domain Bacteria; kingdom Bacillati; phylum Actinomycetota; class Actinomycetes; order Micromonosporales; family Micromonosporaceae; genus Micromonospora; species Micromonospora sp. NPDC005220. The sequence continues at coordinate 11,084 of NZ_JBEXHP010000007.1, read as the reverse complement.
GTTGGAGAGCCGGATCGCGGTGCCAGACCTGTAGGGGGTACCTCCTGTCGCTGGGTACGCTGCGTACCCTTTGCGCCTGTCGATGCTGCCTAGCGTGTTCTCACGATTGCAGTGGGTGCGCGGCCTTGCCCGGATTCGAGGCGATGGCCGCAGCCCCCTGAGACGGGAGGGCACCGCGATGATGTGGCCGTTCAATCTGCTCCGCCGGCGAGCTAGGCGACTGGCGGTTCCTGCACCGCCGGGTGCCACTGGTCTGGCGATCCAACGGGCAGAGCAGGAAGCTGCCCAGGCACGGTTGTTGGCTCAGGCCCGCCGCCGATCCGCCGAGCATCGTGACAGCGGTGCCGGCCGATGATGGGCGAGGTCGACACCACTGCCAGGGCGGCCGCGCAAGCCCGATCGGCACAGGGTCAACGGGCGGCCGCCGTCTTGGCCAGCCGCCTCGCCGACCAGCACCTCCCGCGACGGCCCGAATGGATCTGCGGTAGCTGCGAGCAGGACACTCCATGGCCTTGCGCTCCGGCCCGAGTACGCCTGTCCGAGGCGTACGGCCGGGATCGGATCGGGTTGTCCATGTACCTGGGCAGTCTGCACGCGGTGGTGGTGACGGAGTTGCCCACGGTCGCCGCCGGCGAACTGTTCGAGCGCTTCGTTGGGTGGGCGCGCTGAGCGTCCCGGTCACTCCGGCGGGTCGGTGGCCCGCTCTTCCCGGCGGATCGTCTCCTCGGCCAGTCGCTCGACAGCGCGTCGGCGTTCGTCGGCGGTGGCCTGTTCGTCCCGGCGGCGGAACGCGGTGATGACGGCCACCACGAAGTCCCGCCGGATGCCGGCCACGATGTCCCCCTGCGGAACGTTGCCCGAACTCCAACGTAGCTCCGCAAAACCACAGTCGGTCAGCGCGTGCTTCCGGTCGTCGGAAGGGCCGTGGCGGGGTAAGAAGGGGCTGGTATCTCCGCACACCGGAAGGACGCGTCCCGATGACCCTGGAACGACCGATCGCCCCGGACCCGTACGAGCTGCTGCCGACGCTGCCGTCGTTCACGCTGACGAGCGACGACGTGCAGAACGGCGAGCCGATGGACGCCCTTCACGCGCATGGCAGCACCGGGGGCGACAACACCTCGCCGCAGCTGACCTGGTCGGATTTCCCCGCCGAGACGAAGAGCTTCGCGGTGACCTGCTACGACCCCGACGCGCCGACGGGCAGCGGTTTCTGGCACTGGGTGCTGGTGAACGTGCCGGTCAGTGTCACCCAGTTGCCCACCGGCGCCGGTGGCGCGGCGGGCACCGACCTCGGTGGGGCGTTCTCGGTCCGCAACGACTACGGCGAGCAGGGCTATGGCGGGGCGGCGCCGCCGACCGGCGACCGGCCGCACCGGTACGTCTTCGCGGTGCACGCCCTGGACGTCGACCGCCTGGACGTGACCCCGGACGCCAGCCCCGCCTACGTCGGCTTCAACCTCACGTTCCACACCCTGGCAAGAGCGGTGATCCGCCCCACGTACCAGATCAAGGAGTAACCCGGGAACACCGCCCAGTCTCGTCGATCATGGAGTTGTGGTGGGTGACAAAGAACCCGGCAAGCACCAAACCGGGCACCACAACTCCATGATCGGCCGGGCAAGCGGGGCCGGGCAAGCGGGGCCGGGCAAGCGGGGCCGGGTAGGTCAGGCTGGGACTCGGGCTACGGCGAAGACGGACTGGCCGAACGGCGGGAGGACGAGCTGCTCGGCGGCCTTGGTGGCGGGCAGGACGACTGTGTCGTAGACCTTGACCATCGGGCCCTCCTTCGGCATCAGCCGGAAGACCTTGGTGGCCATGAAGTAGCCGATCAGCCCGAGCGCGTTGGCGTAGTGGATCTTCTCGAGGGTCAGGCCGGCGTCGGTCATCGCCGCCCCGAGCGTCTTCTTCGTGTAGCGGCGGACGTGGCCGGTGGCGATGTCGGCCGGGCTCATCGCGAACTGGAACGCGGGCACGATGATGATCACGGCACCGCCGGGCCGGACCAGGTCGCGCATGCTCTGTAGCGCGCCCACGTGGTCCTCGATGTGCTCCAGGACGTTGTACGAGACGGCGGCGCTGTAGTTTCCCCGGTCGCTGTGCGGCAGCAGCATCTGCCGGACATCGATGTTCGGACGGTCGGCGAGGCGCTCCTTGAGCTGCACCAGCCGGTCCGGGTCAGCCTCGGTGGCGGTGAACCGGGGCAGCCGCTCGGACCATTCCAGCGCGTAGTCACCGAGACCGCTGCCGATCTCGATCGGGTCGTCGCCGAGGTACGGCACGGCCAGTTCGATGAACCAGCGGCGGTGGTTGACAGCGGTTGCCAGGCCTTCCAGCACCTCGGACTGCACGCGCTGATCCCCAGTGATTTCTGCCATGCGTCGATTCCTCACGATATGAACTCGACCCGTGCCTGGACCGACAGAGTGAATCATCCGCTGGGACGGCGAAAGAATCGGGGCATCGGGGTGGCCGAATTGTGGTCGGGGGGTGGGTTCGTGATCGGCGGTCGGCGAACCCGGCACATAGTACGGCAGTACCCCGAAACATGTCACGGCGGTGTCATACGCTGACTACCCTATGAATTGTCATGACTACTCCTGAACCGGACGTGCCCAGTAACAGCGGCGGCCCGGCCGCCGCATCGTCGGCGGAGGGGGCCTCCGGTGCCGTTCGGGCTTCCCGCAAGGGGAAGTGGGCCGATCTGGCCGCCGTGCTGAGCTTCGTGGTGCTCGGCTTCTGGGTCACCGGTCGGCTCTGGCTGGACCCGGGCAGCGATGTGCGGGACAACCCGTCCGATCAGTCGCAGTTCGAATGGATGATGGCCCACGGTGCGCGAGTCGTCACGCACTTTGCGTATCCGTTCCATTCCAATCAGATGAACGTCCCCGACGGCGTGAATTTGATGGCCAATACGTCCGTATTATCCATTTCATTGCCAATGACGCCGGTCACCCTGCTGTTCGGGCCGCGGGCGTCTTTTCTGGTCTTTCTCACCGTCGGCATGATTGCCACCGCGACGGCCTGGTATTTCCTGCTCTCCCGGGTCCTGATCGGCAGCCGGGGGCCGGCCTGGCTGGGCGCTGGCTTCTGCGCGTTCGCGCCGGCCATGGTGTCGCACGCCAATGGGCACCCGAACATCGTGTCCCAGTTCGTCGTCCCGTTGATCATTTGGCGCACGCTGCGACTCGGCGATCCGGGCCGCTGGCTGCGCAACGGTGTCCTCCTCGCGCTGGTCATCGTGTGGCAGGCATTCCTCAACCTGGAGATCCTGCTGATGACCGCGATCGGGCTCGGCGTGGTCATCGCTGTGCTCGCCCTCGGCCGCGCGGATCTGCGGTCGCGGGCCCGACCCTTCCTCGCCGGGCTGGCCGTCGCCGCCGGGGTCGCCGGGCTCCTCCTGGCGTACCCGCTGTACGTCCAGTTCTTCGGACCGGACGCGTACTCCGGGCTGTCCCGGCTGATCCGCGGCTACTCCAGCGACCTGGCCTCGTTCGTCGCGTACTCCCGGGAATCGCTCGCCGGCAGCGCGCGCACCGCCGCGGGCCTGGCCAAGAACCCGACCGAGGAGAACAGCTTCTTCGGCTGGGCGCTGGTGGTGCTGGTGATCGCCCTGGTCTGGTGGCTACGCCGCTCGATCGTGGTGCTCGCGCTGGCCGCGCTCGGGCTGCTCTTCGCGGTGCTCTCGCTGGGTCGGGAGGTCCGCTTCAACAACCGGGGTACGGGTGTGCCGGGGCCCTGGGCGGCGCTGGAGAACCTGCCCATCCTGCACTCGGTGGTGCCGACGCGCTGGGCGCTGGCGATCACCCCGATCATCGGGCTGCTGCTCGCCTACGGCGCCGAACGTGCCCGCGAGTTGGCCGCCGCGCACCCGGCCGCCCGCGGGCAGGTCCGCTTCGTCACGGCGACCGTGCTCACCATGGCCCTGTTGCCGATCGTCCCCACCCCACTGCCGGTGGCCCGCCTCGACCCGGTACCCACCTTCGTGACCAGTGGGGCCTGGCGGCCGTACGTGACAGGTGGGCGCAGTGTGGTCACCCTGCCGTTGCCGGACACCACGTACGCGGAGCCGCTGCGCTGGTCCGCGGCGACCCGGCTGGACATGCCGCTGGCCCGTGGCTATTTCCTCGGCCCGGACACCCGCCCGAACGCCGACCCGCCGAAGGTCGCGCTGTTCGGTGCGGTTCCCCGCCCCACCAGTAGCTTCTTCGCCACCATTCGGCGTACCGGGGCAGTGCCGCCGATCACTCCGCAGAGCCGGGTCCAAGCGGTCGACGACCTGCGCTACTGGCGGGCCGGGGTGGTCATCCTCGCGCCACACGAGCACGAGGACGCGCTGCGTCGGGGCATGACCGAGCTGACCGGGATCCAACCGGTCTTCACCGGCGGCGTGTGGGTGTGGGACGTCCGGTCGTTGACCGACTGAGCCGTACGGCCCGGCCCGGTCTAGCGGACGCAGCAGCCCTGGCAGACCTTCGGCCGGGGCAGGGTGAAGGCGAGGCAGCAGGTGCGCCGCTGCACGGTCGGCTCACCGGTTGGCCCGGGCACCAGCTCGATCAGGTCGGTCAGGTCGAGCGCGCCGAGCAGGGTGTCGATGCTCTGCACCGTGGAGCCGGGCAGGGCGTCCGCGGCCCGCAGGATGCCGTGCGCGATGCCGGAGGCGACCGAGCCGAGCAGCGTCCGGGTGCCCACCCGAACCTCGGACTGGATCGCCGTGATGAGCGGTGCCAGGTGGGCGTCGAGCAGGGACGCGCGCAGCGCGGCCAGCAGCTCCACCTCGTCGGCGACGACCCGCACCTCCGGCAGGCCGGCGAGCGCCAGCGGATCGTTCGGCAGCACCGCCACGGTGGTGCCCCGGCGCAGGCCCATGGTGAGCAACTGCCGGTGGTCCTCGAAGTGGATCAGCAGGTCGGCCGGGTTGAGCAGCGGCACCCGCCGGGCAGAGGCCCAGCCGAGCACGACCGGCAGTGCGGCCCAGTAGCTGTACGACTTCCAGGCCAGCGCCGCGCAGGCGTGCGGGGTGCCGCCCCAGCGGACGGCGGCGCCGTTCAGCAGCTCCGGCAGGCGGCTGCCGTCGATCAGGGTGGTGGCGGGTGCCCAGCCCAGCTCGTCGTCGACCAGCAGGCCCCGGGCGAGGCCGGGGAGGTCGTCGGTGCCGAACATGGCCCGTAGCGCTGCGGTGACCGGTGCGAGCGGCGTGGTGGCGGCCTCCCGCCTCGGCATCACCGCTGTCACCTGAGTCGTCCCCTGTCTGTGTGACCGAGGAGTGCGCCCCGGCGGACGAAACAGCGTCGTCCTGAGCTAAGGCTAGCCTAACCAGGCCCGGGGGCGTAAGGGAAGCCTCACCTTGGTCACAGCCGGGAGGTCCAGGTCACCCACGTGCGGTAGGAGTAGCGCTCCGCGTACTACCCGCAGTCAACGCAGGAAAACACCGCCGCAGGATCGATGGTCGTCGGTGAACTGTCAAGCGGTGTGTCGAAAAGATGCCACATGCGTGTGTGTCCAGGTACGGAACGTGAAACTTAATAGCCCCGGCCCGAGGAAGCTGATGACGACCTCACCCCTCGAACGGGCTGCCGACTCGTTCGCGGCCGAGCTCGCCCGGCAACGGACGGGGCGCGGGCTGTCCAAGAAGCAACTGGCCGTCCTGATGGGGTTCGACCCGTCCTACGTGAGCCACGTCGAGGGTCGCCGGCACCGCCCGACCGAGGACTTCGCCCGCCGCGCGGAGGCCGTCCTGGAAGCCAGCGGCGCGATCTGGCAGCGCTTCCGGGAGTACGACGACCTACGGCACGCCCGGGCGGGTCAGCCGCACCGCGAGCCGCACCTGCCAGGGCAGTGGCTGCCACCCGGCACCGGGCTGGTCGTGGAACGGGAGCTGGCCACCCTCACCCACACCGACGACGGCTACCGGTGCGTCATCCACCGCGAGCTGTACAACGCCGGCACCGAGCCGGTCACCCGCTACCTGGTCCGGGTCGCCGTCGACCGCTATCCGAACGACCCCGGCCGCTCCAACCGGCACCACCGGGAGCACCCCCTCACCTTCGCCGAGCTGCAACTCCAGGCCCGTCGAGACGACGGCGGCGGCGACCCGGAGCCGATGCACTGGCGTGCCAAACACGATCGGGACGCGTTCAAGGAGATCTGGCTGCTCTTCGAGAACGGGGAGCGGCGCTTCCCGCTCTACCCGGGAGACCGGGCCATCATCGAGTACGCGTACAGCGTCGGGCAGGACAAGTGGGGCCCGTGGTTCCAGCGGGCCGTCCGGCTGCCCACCCGGCAGCTCGCCGTACGCCTGGACCTGCCGGTGGCGCTCGACCCACAGGTCTGGGGCGTGGAAACCTCGCTCAGCGCGGAGGAGGGCCCGCTGCGGACGGCGCCGCAGCGGCACGACGAGGGCGACCGGGCGATCTACGACTGGCAGACCGACGACCCCCCGCTGAACGCCCGCTACCGGATGCAGTGGCGTTTCCGCGCTCGCCCGGACACTGAACCGGACATCGGCCCCGGCGGCGCCCGGGTCCGACCCAGCGACCGGATGCGCGGCCTCGGCATCGTGCAACGCGGGGACGACCTGCTCCGCCAGCGTGCCCGCCCGTTCGACCTGCCCGCCGAGGAACACGTCGCCCGTGACGTGGTCGACCGGCTCACCATGGCCCTGGCCCGGCTCGACGAGCTGCACCCGTTCAGCAAGGGGGTGGGTGTCGCCGCCCCGCAGTTCGGCATCGGCCGTGCGGCGGCCGTGGTGCGGCCCCCCGACCGGTCGGCAGAGCCGGTCGTGCTGCTCAACCCCCGGGTGGTCGACGCCGACCTGGAGACCGACGAGCAGTACGAAGGCTGCCTCTCCTTCTTCGACCACCGAGGTCTGGTGCCCCGGCCGCTGCGACTGGACGTGGAACACGCCCAGTGGGACGGCAGCCGGATCATCACCTCGTTCGAGTTCGGCATGGCCCGGCTGGTCGCCCACGAGATCGACCACCTGGACGGCCGGCTCTACGTCGACCGGATGGCACCCGGCGTGCCGTTGGTGCCAGTGGAGGAGTACCGCGAGACCGGGCACCCCTGGCGCTACTGACCAGGAAGGGACCGGGGCGCGTGCCCCAGGGGGCAGGGGGCACGCGCCCCGGTGTGGGGGGAGGAACGTCTAGAGGTCACCGAAGGTGTCGTAGCGGATGTGCGGAGACGGCACCTCGTCCGCGGCGAGCACCCGCAGGGTGGACCGGACCATCCGGGCCGAGCCGGAGACGTAGCAGTCGTGCGTGGTCCACGGGCCGTACCGGGCCACCACGTCCGGGATGTCGCCCTGCTCGCCGTCGAAGTCCGGGTCCTCACTGCACGCCGGGGTGACCGACAACCACGGGTGTACGGCCACCAACTCCTGCAAACCGGCCAGGCCGTACAGGTCGGCCGCCTGCCGGGCACCGTAGAAGACGTGCACCCACCGGGTCCGGTTGAAGGTGGCCAACTCCTCCACCAGCGCCTTGATCGGCGCCAGCCCGACGCCGCCGGCCACGCAGAGGATGTCCCGTTCCGAGGCGCGGTTCAGGGTCATCGACCCCATCGGCGCCGCCAGCCGGAGCAGATCACCCGGCCGCACCCGACGCACCAACGCGCCGGACACCCAGCCGGCCCCCGGCGACCGCACGTGGAACTCCAGCACGTTGTCGTCGTTCGGGGCGTTCGCCACCGAGTAGTTGCGCCACACCCGGGGGTGGTAGCGCGGCACCTCCAGGCTCACGTACTGCCCCGCCTGCCAGCGCAGCGGATGCTGCAACGCCCGGCAGGTCAGCAAAGCGGTGTCCGGGCCGTACCGCTCGTGGGTCAACACCTCGGCGTGCCAGAACGGCGGGTCGTCGTCGGCGGCCGCGCCGGCCACCATCAGGCCGGCGATCGCCGCGTACGCCTCCCGCCACGCCTGGTCGTACTCCAGGTTCCAGCCGTCGCCGGCGATGCTGCGCAGCGCGTCCAGCAGCGCGACGCCCATCGTCGCGTAGTGCCGCTCGTCGACGTGGTACTTGCGGTGGTCGCGGCCCAGCGCCCGGAGAAACTCGTCGAAGCTCTCCGGGTCGTCGACCGTGTGGATCGCCGCGATGATGGCTTCGAGTAGGCGGTCGCCCTGGCCGGTCATCTGCACCGGGAAGAGTTGCCGCAGGGCGGGGTCGAGCAGGAACAGCCGAGCGTAGAAGTGACCGCTCAGCCGGACCCGGTCGTCCTCGACCAGGGTCCAGCTCTCCTTCAGCAACCGCGCGAGGTTCTCCACGGACGCTCCTTCTCCAGACGGCAACGGATCGGGCGCCCATAGAATCTCCACGGAGAGTGTCGACTGGTCGCACAGAATGTGCGATCGGCTCATGGTGACCGGTCGGCGGTGCCACCGGCGCCGCCCGTCGGGCAGAGTGGTGCGGTGACCGTTGAGCTGACCCGCCCGGTGTCCCGCCGACTGCTGGGCACCGAGACGCTGCTGGTCCTCGGCCTCTCCCTCGGCCAGTCCGCGGTCTACGCGGTGGTGTCGATCATCGCGAAGTTGACCGCGGGCGGCCCGCTCTCCAAGCAGACCGCCTCGCTGAACACCTCGGCGTCGGCCCGACCCTGGCTGGACCTCACGTACCAGCTGCTCGGCATCGTGTTCGCGCTGCTTCCGGTGCTGCTCGCCGTACACCTGCTCAGCCGTGACCCCGGCGACCCGGCACGGACCCTCGGCCTGGACGCCCGGCGGCCCGGTCAGGACGTGGCGCGTGGGGCCGGTCTGGCGGCGCTGATCGGCCTACCCGGGCTGGCGCTGTTCTGGGTGGCGGCCCACCTGGGCCTCAACGCCACGCTGGTGCCGGCCGCGCTGCCGCCGGTCTGGTGGGCGGTCCCGGTGCTGATCCTCTCCGCCGTGCAGAACGCCGTGTTGGAGGAGGTGATCGTGGTCGGTTACCTGGTCACCCGGCTGCGCCAGCTCCAGTGGCGGCTGGCCGCGATCATCGCGGCCAGCGCGCTGCTGCGCGGCTCGTACCACCTCTACCAGGGCTTCGGCGCGTTCGTCGGCAACGCGATCATGGGCGTCGTGTTCAGCCTCTTCTACCTGCGCACCCGCCGGGTGATGCCGCTGGTCATCGCGCACACAGTGCTCGACGTCTTCGCCTTCGTCGGCTACGCGCTGCTGCCCAGGGAGTGGTTCGACTGGCTCTGACCGGTCAACGCCGGCCGGGTCGGTAGACGGCCACCGTCCGGGCCGCGAGCCGGTCGGCCGCCGCCGCGTCACCCAGCGCCGCCGCGAGCACCGCCGCGCCCGGCAGCAACCGGGCCACCAGCCGCAACGCGACCCAACCGCCGGCCTGCGCGGTGAGCGGCGCGGCCAGCCGCCAGGCCGCCTCCGCCGCCCGTGGCCACGCCTCCTCCACCGGGTCACCCGCCGTCTCGGCGGCGGCCACCGCCGCCGCCGCGCTCGCCCGGTCCGGGTGCACCTGGGTCAGCACCAGCAGGTCGACGGCCCGGTCGGGATGCGTCGGGTCCTTGCCGTAGGCAGCGGCCAGGTGCAGCACCAGCTCCGAGTGCGTCCACAGCACCGCCGCCAACTCGGCCAGCGGCGCGAAGAAGCCAGCCAGCGCGGCGGTCGCCCCGCCCGCACCCGCCGAGCGGACGAACCGCCGGGTCGCCAACCGGGCCAGGCCGTCCGCCGAGGCGTCCGGATACCGGGTGCGCAACCCCGCGGCCCACAGGGCCGCGCCGGGCCCGAGCGCCCGCACGGCGGCCAGAGCCAACAGCTCCGGCGCGAACCCGGGGTGATCGAGCACGCGCGCGGCGACCGCGCGCAGCTCCGATTCCGGGGTACGCCCCAGCGCCGGCTCAGCCTGCGGTGCCGTGACCTGGGCGGGCGCCGGCTTTGTCGGCGTGGTGCTCTTGCGCGGTGTCGCCGCGCGCCTGGTGGTGCTTGCAGCTTTGGTAGGCGTCACAGCGTCGGCCAGGCTCGCGGTCTCGGTGGGGCGGGCGGCCTCGGCGGGGCTCGCAGCTGTGGTGGGGGTGGCCGCCTTGGTGGGGGTCGCGGCCTTGGTGGGGTGCGCGGCCTTGGTGGTGTCCGCGGCTTTGGTGGGGTTCGCGGTGCGCTTGCGCGGTGCCGGCGTGGTCGGGGTCACCTCGGCGGGCGTCTCGGCTGCCTTCCGTGGGGCAGCCTTGCGAACGGGGGTGGTCCGGGCCGTCGGCGGCGTCGGTGCGACGCCCGTTGCCGGGCCCGGGTGGTCGCCCTCCGGCTGCTCCAACTGCGCCGCGCTCGCCTCGGAGGTCAGCTCGGTCGGTGCGCGTCGGGGCTGTCGAGGCAGGGGGCGGTCCGGATCCGGTGGCTGGAAGAGCACCGCCGGGGCAGCCTTGGCCCGTCGAGGACGCTGGCTCGCCGGATCGGCAGCCGGCGGTGCCGCTCGCTCAGGCACTACCGGCTCGGTGGGCTCCTCGGCCACCGTCGGCGGCTTGAAGGTGGCCCGTGGGGAGCGCCGACGCGCTCGCTCAGCAGGCTCTCGACGTGGCGACTCGCTGGGCGGCTGCTCCTGCATATCGATGGAGCGTAGTCCCGATCACGCCGGCGCACAGCGTGGAACACGGGGACGGACGGGCTCTGGTGCGCGTACCCCGGAAGTCGTTTTGCTCCCGGTGGGTGGCGACCTGTATCCTCGGGCGCGGTGGTCTGAGGATCACCAGGGAGACTTCGCCTAGTCTGGTCTATGGCGCCGCACTGCTAATGCGGTTGGGGTCTTAAAGCCCCTCCCGGGTTCGAATCCCGGAGTCTCCGCGCAAAAGCCGGGTGTGTACACTGGCTGAGCACAAGCGCCCGTAGCTCAATGGATAGAGCATCTGACTACGGATCAGAAGGTTAGGGGTTCGAGTCCCTTCGGGCGCACAACGGCTTATCAAGCAAAATGCCCCTCCGTCCATCGACGGAGGGGCATTTTGTCGCGCGCCCATGGGGCGCCCCGGGCGGACGCTGGCGGACCCTGACTGCGAACGGCGGCGGGGGGGGGCGGGGCTCTTACGGGGAGACCCGAACCGGAGGATGGCAGTGGGTGGTCGCGAGCGGGCCGCCCCCCGCCGGCGGGCCCCCCCCCGCC